>JAFAKZ010000297.1 GCA_019234745.1 Burkholderiales bacterium | reverse complement strand
ACCGTGCATATAGAACTGCTTGTAGGCTTCCGTCTCGATCAAGCCGTCGACGGAACCCTTGAGGATGTCCAGGTCCACCATGCCCTGCGTCAGCACGCGCACGGCCGCGTCGTGGTAGGCAATACGGCGCACGCCCGGCTTCACCTGGTCGAAGCTCGCCTGCATGGCAGCGAGCACCAGCTCGTAGATATCTTTCTGCGGCCCGGTGAAGCGGCCGTTCACCGGGAAGGTGCGCGTGATGTCGGCCGCGTAGCCGTGCAGTTCGCAACCGGCGTCGATCAGCATCAGGTCGCCGTCGCGGTGCCGCTGGTTGTTCTCGTGGTAGTGCAGGCAGGTCGCGTTCGCGCCGCTCGCGACGATAGAGCCGTAGGCGGGGTAGCGACTGCCGTGCTTGTAGAAGTGGTAGAGCAGTTCCGCTTCCGTTTCGTACTCGAAGCCGCCAGGGCGCACCGTCTGCATGGCGCGGATATGGGCCTCGGCCGAGATGCGGCCCGCCTCGCGCATGATGCCCAGCTCCACCTCGTCCTTGAACAGTCGCAGTTCGCCGATATGGGGGCGCACGTCGTGGAATTCGGCGGGCGCTTCCGCGCCGAACTTGCTCTTGCCATGCACGCGGTCGACCAGGCGGAAGATGCGACGGTCCCAGCGCTCGTCTGCGCCCACGGGGAAGTAGATGCGGCCGGCGCCGTCCAATAGTTCCGTGAGCACGCTGTCGAGTTCGTCGATGGCGTGTGCCTCGTCGAAGCCAAAGCGCTCGCGTGCCGCTTCCGGGCCAAACAGGAAGCCCTCCCAGATCTCGCGCAGCTCGTCCTTGGGCTGGCAGAACAGGATGGACTTGGGCGCCTCGCCCAATACCTGCACCAGCACGGCGTCGGGCTCGTAGAAGCCCGTGAGGTAGTAGAAGCTGCTGTCATAGCGGTAGCTGTAGTCCGAATCCGCATTGCGCGGGCGCACGGGCGCCGTGGGCAGGATCACGATGCCTTTGCCCAACCGCTCGTTCAGCGCTTGGCGACGGGCCTGGTGGCGGTCTACATGGATCTGCATGGCATTGTTCCGGTGGCCCGCGTAGGCGCGGGTAATCGGGAGATTATACCGGCATCACGTGTGTGGAGTCTTGGGGCCGATGGGTGTGTAGGTAGGACAGATGGGCGGGAAGTTGACGCCAGTGCAGCCGGAGTTCCTCACTACCGGCTTATCATTCAATCATGTACCCAAATGCCCTCATTGCCGACGTAGTAGGTACGAAATTCATCAACTCCAATGTTGTACACCTGAACTACCTCATCGGACGGACGAACCTTCATTACCATGACGTTAGCGAAATTCGCCATTGTTAGAACACTACCAACCCTAGCGTTGTCAGCAGCCACCCATCCCTTTCGTTTGATCCAGACTGGATGATTTGCCGTGACTCGAATTGTCTCAAAACGTTGCGCGCCGGGGTCGGTGTAGTCCAAGAGGATGATGGGTCGGCTTTCATGCACGAACGTATTGTTGACTTGGCGGTATAGGTACTCGTCTTCGAGACGATACGGTGCCTCCATGCGTTTGGGCATGGGCATATCCTCCGGCCACGATAATACCCAATCACCAGCTTTGACTTCTTCGATCGGACGCAGTCCGTCCGCAGTGTGTACAAGGGTTCCTGCTGGGAAACATGCGGACTCAACTACGTCGCAAGGCGCAGCGGCGTTACGAAACATTCTTCAAGTCCTCTATGTATGACAAAGCAAGCCGGTTGGCGCTGTGGGTGCCCAACGTTCATTGGCAGCCCTGTTGATGGTTCGCGCATACCCTGCGCGAATTTTCTGCTCGACACATTGTCGCGTGCAGACATAGGTACTTGTCGAGGTAAACGTTGGTCATTGTTGTGCTCAGTCCACGCGCTTGTTGAAATGATGAAGCCCCGCGTCAGCGGGGCTCATATTGCACAGCGGTCGATATGCATGTGCATCCTATCCCGCCATGACCTCAACTTCCTTGCCGAGAACCCATTGGGTAACTTTCTCATGGATTTCGCGGTGGTATTTCCAATAGAGTTCGACGCATTTCTCGGGCGACGATCCTCCGGTCCATCCATCGCGCTCGATCAGCCACTCCTGGCTTACCCAGCATAGAACTGATCTGCCGTGTACCTCATGTGTGAACTCGACCCGCCCCGAGAAGGGGTCGTACAGTGCGATTCCATCGTTCATGATACGGCCTCCTGGTAGATCGTCGGAGCAGGACTGCACTCTCTAAGGCTTGGAACGTGAAGTGTATGAAAGTTCAACGAAAAACCCCGCTAATGCGGGGCTTTTGACGGTAGTT
Source organism: Burkholderiales bacterium (assembly GCA_019234745.1). GTDB lineage: Bacteria > Pseudomonadota > Gammaproteobacteria > Burkholderiales > Chitinimonadaceae > JAFAKZ01. The sequence goes on along the minus strand of JAFAKZ010000297.1, from coordinate 3,159 downwards.
TTGGCGGGGCGAATTCAGGTCGCGTTCAGGTGGGAAATTGTTGGGTTTCGCTGCGCTCTCCCAAGACCGTGCAACTTGGACCTACCCAACCCACCTGTTACTTCTGAAATCTGAAGCACTGATGAATCCGCCGGTTGCGGAAATCCTCCGGTACCGACTGCGCGCTGATGTCGCGGTACTGCCCCGCGAGGCTGGCGTCCATCTCGAAGCCGCGGAAGTTGTTCGAGAAGTAGAGTACGCCGCCCGGTGTGAGCAGCGACAGGCATTGCGTGACCAGGCGCACGTGGTCGCGCTGCACGTCGAGGATGTCGATCATCTTGGCCGAGTTGGAGAAACTCGGCGGGTCCATCACGATCAGGTCGAACTGCTGGCGCTGGCTCACGGCGTCGTCCAGATAGCGGAACACGTCGGCGCGTACGCGCGTGTGGCGCGCGGGGTCCATGCCGTTCAGCTCGAAATTGCGCGCGGCCCAGTCCAGGTAGGTGTTGGAGAGGTCGACGGTGACGGATTCCGTGGCACCGCCCGTGGCCGCGTACACGCTGAAGCTGCCCGTATAGGAGAACAGATTGAGGAAACGCTTGCCGGCTGCTTCCTCACCTACCCGTTTGCGCGTGGGGCGGTGGTCAAGGAATAGGCCTGTGTCGAGATAGGCGTCCAGGTTCACCCAGAAGCGGCGGCCCTGTTCGGTTACGACAAAGTCCTCGCCCTTGTCGCCTGTCTTTTCATACTGCTCCGTGCCGCGTTGGCGGCGACGGATCTTGAAGGCAACCTTTTCGAGCGGAATGTCCAGCACCGTTGCGACGGATGCGCGCACCCCGGCCGCCCAGGCGGCATGCTCCTCGTCCGTCTGCTCCCAGCCCGTGTCGAATTCCGCGATATAGGCGCGCTCGCCGTAGATATCGACGGCGACGGGCACCTGCGGGATGTCGCGGTCGTAGATGCGGTAGGCTTCGGTGCCGATGCGGCGGGCCCACTTGGCGAAGTGTTTGTGGTTCTTGGCCAGGCGATTCTGGAAATCTTGTATTACGGACATTGCAGCAGGTATCAGGACGTTTTCGTCAGGGGTTTTTCGACAGGGTCAGCTCGATAAAGCGGCGGTGCACGGCGGGCGGAACGTATTTGCGCAGCACTTCTTCCCAGCCGTCTGGCCCGACCAGGCCCTTGATCATGGTGGAGCTCACTTCGGCGTAGTCGCGCGGCGGCATCAGGAATACCGTGGCGACTTCCGGCACGAGGTCGGAATTGATATAGCGCATGGTGCGCTCGAACTCGTAGTCGGCCGAGTTGCGGATGCCGCGCAGGATGTAGTTCGCCCCCACGGAACGCGCGTAGTTCACCAGGAATTGGTTCTCGAAGCTGGCCACCTTGAGGTTGGGCAGGTGGCAGGTGACTTCGCGCAGCATCGCCTCGCGCTCCTGCACGTTGAAGGTCGCGCGCTTTTCCGGGTTGACGCCGATGGCGACGATCATCTCGTCGAACAGCTCGTAGCCGCGTTCGATCATCCACAGGTGGCCGTTGGTGACGGGATCGAAGCTGCCGGCATAGACCGCGCGTTTCATGGGGCGGATATCCTTTTGATCGGGAGGGTCATTCTAGGCGAATCGCGTTCCTTGTCGATCACAATTTCCACGATATGCCATCAACATTCAGGATTCGATCTTTTCTGCCAGATGGCAAGCGACCATTCGGCCTTCCAGCGGGCGTGCAGCCGGTACTTCGCTACGGCAGCACGCTTCGGCATAGGGGCAGCGCGGGTGGAAGGCGCAACCCGAGGGCGGCGCAAGCGGGCTGGGCAACTCGCCCGAGATATCGAGCTTCGGCGTGCCGTCGTCGCCATGCATGGTCGGCGTCGCCTGCATCAGCGCACGGGTATAGGGGTGCAGGGGCCGGGCGAAGATGGCACGCTTGTCGCCTTGCTCGACGGCGGCGCCCAGGTACATGACCAGCACGTCGTCGGCGATATGTTCCACCACGCTCAGGTTGTGGGAGATGAACACATAGCTGGTGCCGAATTCCGCTTGCAGGTCCATGAACAGGTTGAGCATCTGGGCCTGGATGGACACGTCGAGCGCCGACACGGGTTCGTCTGCCACCACCACGCGCGGGTTGAGGATCATGGCGCGCGCGATGGCGATGCGTTGGCGCTGGCCGCCGGAGAACATATGCGGGTAGCGCTGGGCGTGTTCTGGGCGCAGGCCGACGCGTTCCAGCATCCCGGCGACGCGCTGCTGCCGCGCGGCCTTGTCCAGCATCGTGTTGAGCTTGAGCGGCTCCTCCAGCATCGTCGCCACCCGCTGGCGCGGGTTGAGGCTGGCGTAGGGGTTCTGGAACACCATCTGCACCTTGCTGCGCAGCGCCTTGAGCGTGTCACCTTTGGCTTGTGTGGTATCGGTGCCATCCACTACCAGGCCGCCCGATGTGGGTGGGTCGATCAGGCACAGCAGACGCGCCAGCGTGGACTTGCCGCTGCCCGACTCGCCAACCACGGCCAGCGTCTTGCCGGCATGGAGCGCAAGCGATATGCCGTTGAGAGCTTGCACGGTGGCGTGTCCGCGCAACCAGCCACGCGAGACACGGTAGTGGCGTGTGAGCTTGTCGGCGACCAGCACGGGCGAGTTCGGATCAGCCATGCGTGGGGTTTCCTTGTGCGTCGAGCGGCGTGAAGCAGCGCACCATAGCTGCCTCGCCCAAGAGGGCAGGGCGCTCACTGCGACAGCGCTCAACGGCGTGCGGGCAGCGCGGGCTCAGTAGGCAGCCGCTGGGCCGGTCGAACTGGCCGGGGACGATGCCAGGCAGGGCACTTAGGCGCGTTGCGCCGCGATTGTGTTCGGGAATGGCGGCTATCAGCGCGCGCGTGTAGGGGTGGCGAGGCGTATCGAACAGGGCGGGGAGGGGCTGCTGTTCGACCATCTGCCCTGCGTACATCACGCCCACGCGTCGAGCCGCCTGGGCGACCAGGGCAAGGTCGTGCGTGATCAGGATCAGGCCCATATCCTGCTCGCGCTGTAGCTTGGCCAAGAGCGCCATCACCTGCGCCTGCACGATCACATCGAGCGCCGTGGTCGGCTCGTCCGCGATCAGCAGCTTGGGTTGGCAGGCGATGGCGAGCGCGATCATCACGCGCTGGCTCATGCCGCCGGAGAGCTGGTGGGGATAGGT
>JAFAKZ010000411.1 GCA_019234745.1 Burkholderiales bacterium | reverse complement strand
ACCAACCAGAAGCGGTCGGTCGTCGCGCGTAGCAGATGACGGTCGTGCGATACGACGATCATCGCGCCCACGTAGTCCTGCAGCGCCAGCGTCAAGGCGTGGCGCATCTCCAGGTCGAGGTGGTTGGTCGGCTCGTCCAGCAGTAGTAAGTTCGGGCGTTGCCATACGATCATCGCCAGCGCCAACCGTGCCTTTTCGCCGCCCGAGAACGGCGCGACTGGATCGGTCGTCATATCGCCACGGAAATCGAAGCCGCCGAGGAAGTTGCGCAGATCCTGCTCGCGCGCCGCTGGATCAAGCTTCTGTAGGTGCCACAGCGGGCTCTCGTCCAGGCGCAGATGCTCTAGTTGATGCTGGGCGAAGTAACCGATCTGCAGTCCGCGCCCTTCCACGCGTTGGCCGGCCGCCATGGGCAACTCGCCCGCCAGCAGCTTGACCAGCGTGGATTTGCCGGCGCCATTGCGGCCTAGCAGGCCGATGCGTGCACCGGCCTCGATGCTTAGCTCCAATCCGTCCAGCAGATGGTTGCCGCCATAGCCTGCCGCACCATGCTCCAGGCGCAGCAAGGGGTTGGGGCTGGAAGCCGGTTCGCGGAACGCAAACTCGAAGGGCGAATCGACGTGCGCAGCCGCAATACGCTCCATGCGTTCCAGCGCCTTGATACGGGACTGCGCCTGGCGCGCCTTGGTCGCTTTGGCGCGGAAGCGGTCCACATAGCTCTGCAAGTGAGCAATCTCGCGCTGCTGCTTATCGTAGGCCTGCTGTTGCTGGGACAGCTTCTCGGCCTTCTGCGCCTCGAAATCGGCATAGTTGCCCGAATACAGGTCGATGCGACTGCTAGCCAGATAGGCGATATGATTGACCGTGGCGTCCAGGAAGTCGCGGTCATGTGAAATCAGCAACAGCGTGCCGTCGTAGCTTGCCAGCCAGTTTTCCAGCCAGATGACGGCGTCGAGATCCAGGTGATTGGTCGGTTCGTCGAGCAGCAGCAGGTCGGAACGACACATCAGTGCCTGCGCCAGATTGAGCCGCATGCGCCAACCGCCGGAGAAACTCGCCACAGGGCGCGCGAGGTCGGCCGCGGAAAAGCCGAGACCATAGAGCAGCTTGCCGGCGCGCGCTTCGGCCGAGTAGCCGTCGACTGCCTCGAAGCGGCCCAGCCATTCGGCGTGCGCGGTGCCGTCATGTTCCGTTGTCGCCAACTCACGCTGTATCAGGCGCAGCTCGGCGTCGCCATCCAGCACGTAGTCGAGCGCGCTGGACGGTAGCGCCGGCGTTTCTTGGCGCACGGAGGCGATCACAAGCGAGGGGGGATGGTCGTAGTCGCCGCCGTCGGGCAGCAACTCACCGCGCAACAAGCCAAAGAAGCTCGATTTGCCGGCGCCATTAGGGCCGACGATGCCCACACGCTGCCCGCGGTGCAAGACAAGGTCGACGCGGTCCAGCAATACCTTGGTACCACGACGTAAAGTGAGAGAGTCAAGTCTAAGCATTGCTGAATTTTAACAGACAGTCGAGCAACGCCCTCCATCGGGAAATCGACTAGAATGAACCGGATAACCTATAGGCTCACACATGTCGTCCGCCGACCCGCAACGCGCCGAGACAGCTCTGTCCGCATATCTCAACTTGTTGAAAAACAAGGGGGCGGCGACCAATGTCGTCACGCGGCGCAAGCACTTCTTGCGGCATTTGCTCACTGCCTTGGAGAGCGAAGAGGGTTCGAACGGTAGCGACGATGCAGGTTATCGCCGTTCCGTCGACGCCACTTTGTCAAAATTCCCACAAGAGCAACAGATCGAAATCATCACGACGGCGCGGGAATTCCATCCATTCTGGCTGGGTGACCTGAAAACCATCGCTCGCCTCAATGCCGCCGATGCGCTGTCGCTTCAGCATATCCCGGTCGATGTGCGCGGCAGCCTGTTCGACATGTTCCAGCGGCTGGATTCCGACGCGTGGGCCAAACAGGAGCAGGTCTGCCTCAACCAGTACCTCGCCCACCTAGGCCAGAGCGGGGCGGACGACGCCATGGTCGATATCCGCGAACGCCTGCTGTTGCTGCTGCTGTACGTAATTCGCCACGCCGACCCCACGCCGTTTGCCTATCGCGCGGGCGTCGACGCCATGCTGACGCTGTTCACCAAAGAAGACACTCGCCGTGTATTCCTTGAGCTTGCGCGCGAATTCTTCTATTTCTGGAATGGATTTCATGAGGGACAGGCCAGTACACTGGCCCGTGCCGCATAATGGCCCGGTGGTTAGCCGATATTTGTGACGCCTGAGAGCATCACTTTCGCGTCGATCGGTAGCCTGGGCCACGCTCTCCGCCACATGTACGGGAGTGTGTGAGTATAGTGGTTGCAGTTCTGTGTATTGATTCCAATAGCCATAGGGAGCCTCTGATTAAGTATCCGGGTCGCGGATACTTAGTCAGAGGCTCCCTACCCAGCCGAGATAGAGCAAGCCCAATAACATGAGCCGACCAAGCCCAGACGCCGCACTAGAACTTTACTCGGAACATCTCAAACAACGTGGCGTGGCGACCAAGCAATTGACGCTCGCCCGGCACTTCCTGCG
>JAFAKZ010000218.1 GCA_019234745.1 Burkholderiales bacterium | reverse complement strand
CAACAGCGCCAACTGTGATTGCACGCGTGCCAGCAGTAGGCTTGGGGAAACGGGTTTGGCGACAAAGTCCACGCCGCCAATATCGAGGCCCAGCTGCAGGTCCGCCTCGCTGAGCAGGCCGGTCAGGAAAATGATGGGTGGCGCATGAGGGCCAAGCTGGCTGTGCAACGTCCGGGCGAGCGCAAATCCGGGCAGATCGGAACCGCCGACATCGATGACGGCGAGCGCTGGTCGCAGTCGTTCTATCGTCTCGGCGGCCGACTGCATGCGTTCGAAGCGCAAGCGGTAGCTCGGTGCCAAGGCATGGTGAACCAGCACCCGCTCAACGGGATCTTGCTCGACACATATGATGAGTGCTGGGCTCATGATTCACCTGCCTTGTCGACGCTAAATGGCTTCGCGCGGCCAAGCTTGCTGGACGACGCCGCAGCGGCTGCACTTGGGGGTATTAGACGCCAGTGCGACAAGTAAAACTTGATGTGGATCAATGTTCGGCACTGATCCATATCGACCATTGCGATGGACAGGTGGGTGGCGATAGCTTGCCTATTGCTCGCTGAGCTGGTGCGAGGCTGCGGCTGTCAGCGTGAAGCCATAGATGCGCTTGAGGTCGTTGATGCGCGCGAGGCTCTCTTCGCCGAAGGGTGATTTCCCTTCGAACGCGTGCAGGACGATACCCTCCATCAGGTCGCCCAGCGCCAGGTCATGGTATTCCGCTAGCGCCTTCAGCACCTTGAGCATCCGCTTTTCCATGCGGAAGCCCGTTTGTACCCGTTCAACGACGTAGCTGTTCTTTTCGCTCATGACTTCCACCTTCTTATTGTAGGCAAATAGGCAGGACAAAGCGGCCACGCGCCAAGTCGCTATTTAGACGCGTCTCACCGTACAGGCGCGCCAGCAGGCGGCGATCGCATAGCTCGGGCCGAGTCTCGATCAGCGTTGCCCAGTCGGCGTCCGGTAGATCGGCCAGCGCCTCATTCACCACGCTCATAAAGGCGACGGTGATCGTCTCGTGATACAGGCCGGCTTTGCCAACGCGGGCAGCGAAGCGCTGCAGGCCGTCGCGCATGTCGATGCAGGCCTCCAGGAAGGGGCGTGATTGCAGGTAGAGGACGGCCATGCGCAGGTGGGCATGGTGGTCGAATGCGGCCGCTGGCAGGCTGCCGTTGTCGAATTGGGTGAGGAAATCCGCGTCGGTCATTGCATAATCCTTTTGTTACAATGGTAACAAAATAACACAATGGGCGACCGAAGTCGATGGCTGCATGCTTGGACGCTATGCGCTACGTACGCTGAGCTCGGGCGCTGCCTGCTTGACGGCATGCCGGCCTGCCAGCAGCCACCAGTCGGCAATCACCAGATTGGGCACCCAGCACAGCCAGGAAATCGCGATATAGCTGGCGCCGAAAGGGAGGCCGGCGACCTGGCTCAGTGGGATGTAGATACGCAAGGTGACGGCAGCGAGCGTGAGGGCGTAGCTGCGTATCATCCAGACCCGATGCTGATCGATGCGTTTGGCGCGCACGTGGTAGAAGGCCATGGAGGTCGTCGCCAGCCATAGGGCGGCGAGCAGGCCGAATCCAAGATGGGTCGGGATACCGCCGCTGGATGTCCATGCGAGGCGCAGCGCCGCGAGGCCGGCGATGATTACCGCGAGGACATAGAGGCGGCCGAGTAGGCGGTGTACCTTGATATGGCGCTGGCGCAGGCTTGCATTGACCTGCAGCGCACCGCAGGCGATGGCAACGGCACCGCCACCTAGGTGCAGCAGCACCGGAACCGGCAACGATGCAAACAGGCTGCTGTCGAAAGGCCGGCGTAGATGTGGTGCCGCGATGATGGCCAGTGCGTAGGCCGCTACGCCGAAGGCCGCCAAGGCCATCAAGAACCAATAGACACGTTTTGCCACGTCATCCCCCTTATTTATCAGTATTCCACGAGTCCTTGGAAACAAGGGGGCGATTGTGTTGGCTGGCGTGGGCGAAAGCAAGATGGCGCCACCTAGAAGGGTGGCGCCGATGCAACTCTCTAAGCGATCTGGTCTTCGGCGAACTTGAAGAAGAACCAGGTACGCGTAAGCGCGCCAGCGCCGTCGCGATGGTAGACGGCAAGGCCGCCGTCCTGGTTGTTGCTGCCTTGTACGTAGTGCGTTTCGTGGATGCCACGGCCGTTGGGGCCGCCATCGTCGTACAGGTGGCCGTATACGGCGACGCGCTCGCATTGGTCGAGCGCACCTTCGAGCTCCTGGGCCATGGTATCGGCATCGACCGAGGTGAACTGGCGGTCGGTGAGCTTGAGCTTGGCGTAGCTCAATTGCGCGTTGCTCGATTCGCCCATGGCGGGTAGGTCGATGTTGTCCGCCTCCACGGTGCTGAAGCACTCGATATCGCTGCCGAACTTGGATTGCGTATTGACGTCGACCTGATACTGCACACCGTTGCCGATCTGCACGAAAAAGACCAGGTGATCGCCGCTTTCGCCGCTATGCGTATGCATGGTACGCACGTCGACGGTGCCGACGACGACACCATAGCCGCGATCATTGCCAAAACCCCGGTCTGCGATGAAATGATGTTCCGACATTTGCTTTCCTCCAGGCTGAAATTGAACAGGCTGCAGTCGCTGCAATCACGCCTATGCGTGCTGCAGCGACCGATCATGTCCAGTTGCCGTGACCGTTTGATGACTACGGAGGAGGGTGTCGCGCGGGCGCTATTTCCGGCGCCAGCCGTCCAGCGAGAAGGCGCCGCCGCCGTATTGTGCGAACAGCAACAGGCCGCCGGCCATGGCCAGGTTGTCCATGAACACGATCATTTGCTGCTCGTCGCCTGGGTGGAAATGCACGAGCGTGCCGGCCAGTAGGCTGAAGCCCGCCAGCAGGAGGGCGGCGAGGCGCGTCTGGTAACCCAGTAGCAGTGCGATAGACCCGCCAAGCTCGACCAGGATAACCAAGGGGAGCAGGGCGCCCGGCACGCCAAGGGACTGCATGAATCCCTGCACGCCGGCATATGCACCGACCTTCTGCCAGCCGGCGATGATGAAGATCAAGGACATCAGAACGCGGGCGGCGACGTTGAAAAACGGGCTGGCTTTGTCGAACAGTGCTTGCATGGATGGTCTCCGTGATAGGGGCAGCGATTGCGTAGGCCCTACACTAGCCATCCGTCGTCAGGCTGACGTCCTGGCCGATCGGCGCATACGTACGGTCTGAAATTGATTTGCCTCTGCCAGCAGTCCAGTTCCGCTAACAACCTTAGGCTTGCCTTGTGGCCGGACACCCGGTTCAGTCGCCGCGTTCCAAGGTATGCCTGGCCGCCCGGATGCGCTCATCGAAGGAGTGCCCTTCTAGCGCCCGGATGGTGGCTTCCAGGATTTCACCCAAGGGGTGCTCAAGATCGCGATCGAGACTTTGCGCCGCCATCGCCGTCGCCCGCCAGCAGCGCTCGAGTTCCGGTACCAGGGCCTGCCCTTTGGGCGTGAGCTGGACGATCCGTTGCCGCGCGTCGCGAGAACCAGGCTCTATGGATACCAAGCCGGCCTCGACCATCCGGCCGACGGTCTGGGTGACCGCCGGCTGGGTAATCGCCGCTGCTTCGGCAATCTCCCCCACGGTTGCGGGCCCTTGGCGCATGAGGATGCGCATGACGGGCGTATAGCGCGGGCGGTAGTCCAGGCCGATGTCCGTGTACGCCCGCTCCACCGCGCCGTCGAGCAGTTCGATGAGGTGACGCAGTTGAGTACCCAAGGTCCTAGGCATGACTTACCGATTTCGATTCGATTTTAGGAAGCGCAAACAGTGCGATCGACAGCAGGGCGATAGCGACCAAGGTGACCACGGATGATTCGACGCCAAATGCCCCGCCGCTCAGCCAGTCCGGTCCTGTGACCGAGGTTTGCAGCAGGCCCTGGGCTTCCTTGCCCGACGTGGTGTAGCCGAATACCGCCGTGCAGGTGAAGTTCCAGCCAAAATGCAGGCCCAGGGGCAGCCACAGGCGACCCGTCCGCAGGAATGCCGCCGTCAACATGAACCCGGCCAGCGCGACGCCGGCGAAGGCGAGCAAGGAGAAGCCGCCATTGGGCTGGTGGGCGAGTCCAAACAGCAGCGCAGAAATCACCAATGCAACCCGATTGCCCAGCCAGCCGGCCAGGATGCGGAACAGGACGGCGCGGAACACCACTTCTTCCAGCGTAGCGGCCAATAGCATTTCCGCCAGCGGTTTATACCAGGTGCCGGTGCCGGCACCCGTGAAGTGGACGCTACCCGTAAGCCACAAGGTGAAGGTGACGAGGCTGATCAGCGCCAGGCCAGTCAGCGAGCCGACTGCGAATTCGGGCAGGGCGCCCTTGTGCGCCAACTCGACAGCTGTCCGCTTCTCTACTGCACCAGTAAACCAACAATAAGCGCCCAAGCAGAGCATCGCCGCCAGCAAGAACGGCCATACCTGCCGATAGGGCTTGTCGACCAAGGCATGGATGGCGCCCATGGATACCGTGACGGGCAGGCCCGACACCAGCGTACCGACGATGATGCGGATGGGCGCCGAGCGCCAGATGCGGCCTGGTAGGCCAGTTGCAGGTGCTGGAACAGTCAGCTCAGACGACATGGCGAATCTCCTCTTGTGGGGGTTACGGCGCACGTTCATTACATAAGTGCTTATACAATAAACGATACATAAGCACTTATGCAAGTCGGTGTTATGATTGATTCGTGATTCCAACAACGCCTCACCGACCTGCAATGAACACGAACGCTGATCTTGCCCTGCTTGAACGTTGGTTGACCGGCTGGAGCCTGGGCCGCGGCTGGCCGCTGCCCACGCAGCATGACGGCGGCCTGCACGTGGAGGTAGGCCAGCCCGAACAATTGCGCCGCCACGTGTTTGCGGAGGCGGGGCCGGAGTTGCAGCGCTGCGCGGCGCAAGTCACCGAAGCTTTCGTATTCATGAAGGCGGCCGTGCATTCGGACGTATTGCGTGCGGCACTGCCGGCACGCTGGAAGATCGAGCCGCTGCATTATGTGATGGCAGGGCCGGAGCGGATGCACGGG
>JAFAKZ010000085.1 GCA_019234745.1 Burkholderiales bacterium | reverse complement strand
GGGACGATCGACGTGGAATCGACAGTCGGGGAAGGGGCAGTTTTTACGATACGGTTGCCAGTCGCTCGCTGATTCTCCTATCGTGATATAGCGCTGCTATATGAGACAGCAATTGCTCCGGCAAATATCGTTTGCCTGGCGACACATTGGCTCACGATATGGATCGCGCGGATTCGTTGCGGTACCACGAATATATTAAATAGCGGGCTGTTCCCCATACGGCCTGCTTGCATGGGCTCCATGCCGGTACACAGGAGGCGGAAACGGAATTTCGATTGCTTCGTCGCCTATTTGCCCGATCTGGCAATGTAATTGCGTCTGCGCTATGCAGCGCGAGCTAAAACGGCGACAATCGATTTCAGCATTTCCGACGTACACTTAACTGCATCACATTGAGAATACCCTGCATATGACTGCCTTAGTCGAGATTGACGGCCAAACGGGCCGGTTGCTCCTCACCGGCCAATTCGATTTCAGCGCACACCGCGATTTCCGCCAGGCCAGCGATGAATTGCTGGGCGCTGCTGCCGTTCACGACATCCTCGTGGACTTCCAGCAGGTCGACTACCTGGATAGCTCGGCTCTGGGCATGTTGTTGTTGCTGAAGGAGAAATCCGCTGCGGCAGGCAAGACGCTCGCGCTGGTCAACTGTCGCGACACGGTGCGACAGGTCCTTGAAATCGCCTGTTTCGGCAAGATCTTCACGATCCGTTGATTTGCCGGCGCAGGGGGCTGCGATGAAAATCCTGCTCGCTGACGATGCGGAAGTAGTCCGCTTGATGATAGGGCGATTCGTCGAATCGCTCGGTCACCAGCTCGTGCTGGCCAACGATGGGGTTGAAGCCGTTGAGCGCTGCATGGCGGAGCGGCCTGACATCGTCCTGATGGACATGCTGATGCCGCGCATGGACGGCTGCGAAGCTGCGCGCCGCATCAAGCAGGCCATGGGTTCGCAGTGGGTGCCGGTGGTCATGGTCACCGCCGTCGAAGAAGTCAGCAAACTGGCCGATGCGATGGAGACGGCCGTTGACGACTACGTTCTCAAGCCGGTCAATTTTCGCATCCTCGAAGCCAAGATCACCGCCATCGAGCGCACCGTGCAGCTGCATCGCAAGGTGCGCGAACAGTCCGACGCCCTCGCTGAATACTACGACCGCGCCGAAGAAGAGAAGCGCGTCGCCCAGCACCTGATGGAGCAGCTCGTCAACCGCGAGCGGCTTTCCGACCCGCAACTGCACTGCTGGATTGCCCCGGCCGCCAGTCTGTCGGGCGACCTGATCGCGGCTGCGCGTACGCCCGGGCGCGTGCTGCACCTGATGCTGGCCGACGGCATCGGCCATGGCCTGACGGCCGCACTCAACGTTCTGCCGCTGACTCAGCCGTTCTATGCGATGACTGAGCGTGGCTTCATGCTGCCCGACATCCTCGTTGAAATGCACCGCAAGGTGCGGCAGGTTTTGCCGGTCGGTCGCTTCGTGGCGCTGGCCTTCGTGTCGGTTGACTTCGTCAATCGGCGCGTCGAGGTATGGAATGGCGGCATTCCCGACATCCGCCTGTTCGATGCGCAGGGCGGGTTGCTCAAGCGCTGGAAGTCCCGCCATCTGCCACTGGGCATCCTGCCACCCAGTCAACTGGACCTGAGTACCGAGCGTTTCGTGTTCGGCCGCCGCAGTAATCTCGTCATTTGTTCGGACGGGCTTCTGGAAGCCCGCAACACCGCCGGCGAAACCTTCGGCGCCGCGCGCTTGAGCTTGGCCTGCTCCAACCTTCCGGCCAACGAAGCGCTGGCGCGCACGATAGGCGACCTGTCTACCTTCCTGGATGGCGCGAGTTGCCACGACGACGTTTCGCTGGCCATCATCGATATCGACCCGAGTGCCGTTTTGCCGCTGCCCGAGCGCGGTGAGGATGGCGATGAACTGCCTGAGTTCGAGGGCGAGCCGAACTGGCGCTATGTGCTCTCGCTCGGGGCGATGCAGCTGCGCAGCTTGCAGGTCGTGCCGCTCATCATGGGGTTCATCGCGCAGACGAAGTCACTTAGCCACGCGCATGCCGATATCTTCCTCATTCTGACGGAATTGTTCGTCAACGCACTCGACCATGGCGTGCTCGAGCTGTCGTCCGACATGAAGCAGGGCACGGACGGCATGGAGCACTATTTGCTAGAGCGTGCAGCGCGGCTGGCTGCGCTCAAGGAAGGGCGTATCGAAATCGAGCTGGCTGGCCACGAGCTTGCTGGCCGCACCATGCTGCGGGTACGCGTCACCGACAGCGGGCACGGCTTCGATCGCAGCTGGCTCGATCATGGTGACGACGCGAAACCCAGCGGCCGCGGCATCTCATTGGTGCGAGCGCTGTCGGCCTCGTTGCATTTCTTCGGTAACGGGAATACGGTAGAGGCGTGCTACCTGCCGCGTGGCGATTCATGACGCAACCCAATTCCAAACGACCCCGCAGGGATATCTCCCCCGAAGCCCTCGACATTCCCCCGAGCCACCATGTAGACGTTATTCTGCCTGCCGTTCCCAACCCACCCAGTGGCCCGGCCGAGCCAGTGATTGTCGTGGGCGCCTCGACGGGCGGTACGGAAGCGCTTAAACAATTCCTCATGCCGATGCCGGCAGACGCACCGCCCATCCTGGTGGCGCAGCATATGCCGGAAATGTTCACCGGACCTTTTGCCGCCCGGCTCAACACCTTGTGCAGCATCACAGTCAAGGAAGCTGAGCACGGTGAAGTCGTGAGGCCGGGTGTCGCCTATATCGCGCCGGGGCATTCTCACCTGCTGCTGGTAGTGCGCGGCGGACGTTATGTGTGCGAGCTGTCGCAGGGGCAGCCGGTAAACCGGCACAAGCCTTCCGTCGACGTGCTGTTTCGCTCCGCTGCCAACTGCGGCAGCAAGCATATGGTGGGGGTGATGCTGACGGGCATGGGGCGGGACGGCGCACTGGGCATGCTGGAAATGAGGCAGGCTGGCGCCCACAATATCGCCCAAGATGAGGCGACCTGCGTCGTGTTCGGCATGCCCAAAGAGGCGATTGCACTGGGTGCCGTGGACGAGGTCGGGCCACTCCAGGCGCTGGCCGGATTGGCGCTCGATCATATCAAGACGCTCCCCAAAGCCGGCCGGCGCGTGTAAGCTCGCCGCCGAGTCTGTTTTCAGCCCGAGTTAGCATTCATGCCATTACTGCCCATTCTGATCGTCGAAGACGACAACGACCTGCGCGAGGCGCTTACCGATACCCTTGAGCTGGCCGGCTACGAGGTGCTGACGGCCGAGGAGGGCGAGGCCGGGCTGGCGCGGCTGGCTCAACATCGGGTTGGCCTGGTGTTGTCGGACGTACAGATGCAGCCCATGGATGGCGAAACGCTGCTGCGGCGCGTCAAGGTCGACCATCCGCACATCCCTGTCGTGCTGATGACGGCCTACGGCGTCATTGAAAAGGCCGTGGCAGCGCTGCATGCGGGCGCTGCGCACTACCTGCCTAAACCCTTCGAACCCGATATCCTGCTGGCGACGGTCGCCAAATACATGCTGCCGGCCGTGGACGACGACGCCGTCATCGCGGAAGACCCGGGCATGCTGCAGCTTCTGGAGATGGCCCAGCGCGTAGCGCAGTCCGAGGCGGCTGTGATGATCACGGGCGAGAGCGGTACCGGTAAGGAAGTGATGGCGCGCTATATCCACCGTCACTCGCGCCGGGCCAACGGCCCCTTTGTGGCCATCAACTGCGCGGCCATACCCGAACAGCTGTTGGAATCCACCCTGTTCGGCCATGAGCGCGGTGCGTTTACCGGTGCGGCGGCACAGCATATCGGCAAGTTCGAACAGGCGGATGGCGGTACGCTGCTGCTGGACGAAATCTCGGAAATGCCGCTGGAATTGCAGGCCAAGCTGCTGCGCGTATTGCAGGAGCGCGAGGTGGAGCGGGTGGGCGGCAAGAAGCCGATCGGCATCGATATCCGCGTCCTGTCGACCTCCAACCGCGATATGCAGGCAGAGGTGGCGGCTAATCGCTTCCGTGAAGACTTGTACTACCGCCTGAACGTATTCCCCCTGGCGTTGCCAGCTTTGCGCGAGCGGCGCCACGACATCGTGCCGCTGGCACGCGCCATGCTAGGTAGACATGCGACTGCCAGCAAGCGCCGCGTGCCGACCTTGACGCAGGCGGCGGCCGATACGCTGACGCAGCATAGCTGGGATGGCAATATCCGCGAATTGGAAAACGTGATACAGCGGGCGCTGATCCTGGCGCCAGGTGACGAAATTGAGCCGCAGCACCTATTCCTGCCGCAAATCAAGCGGCAGGAATTGCCGCTTGCGGCAAATATTGCCGCACCTGTTGCCGCTGTGGCCGAAACTCAAGTTCCGACTGCGGTAACCGATATCAAGTCATTGGAACGTCAGCATATCCTCGATACGCTGAAGTCCAGTGGCGGTGTAAGAAAACTGGCGGCCGAGAAGCTAGGCATGAGCGAACGCACCCTGCGGTACAAGCTGCAGCAGTACCGTGAGGAAGGGTGGCGCGAGGAATAGCTTGCAGGCCATGAGACGTACCGTTTGGATGTGGGCGAAATGAGTTCGCCGGGTTCGTGGCGGTGCGAATATGAGATAGGCGGGCAGTCGGCAAATGAGTCGACTGGATCGCGCCCGACCGGGGTGGAGTGTATGCCGAAGGCAAAATTGCCGCATTCGGCCACCCAATTGGTTGCGTGGCGCGCTGATTGCTTGCTATTGTTAAGGCGTGGAACATACAATTCCACGCAGTTCTGAGGTGCATGATGAGCGTGCAAGGGATCGACAATCTGCTGGGTGAACTGAAGGCCATGTCCGCGAAGGCGGCAGGGCAGTCTGCCTCGGCGACGGATGCCGCGCCGGAAGGTGCCGATTTCGCGTCGGTACTGAAGGCCTCGCTCGATCAGGTGAACCAGATGCAAAACGAGGCGAAGGTACAGCAAGAAGCCTTCGAATCCGGTTCGCCCGATGCCAACCTGCAAGATGTGATGGTTTCGCTGCAGAAGGCGAGCCTTTCCTTCCAGACGATGGTGCAGGTTCGTAACAAGCTGGTTTCTGCCTACCAGGAAGTTATGAACATGCAAGTATGACGCCCAAGCGGCGGTTGAATCATGGCTGATTTATGGATGACGCGGTCGTAGCCGTAGATAACAGAGACTCTCATCAGGGTGAGCGACCTAACCTCATCCAGCGCTTCAATCAGCTCCCCGCACTACGCAAAGTCATCGTTCTCGTCCTCTCCGCCGCCGCAATTGCGGCGGTTGTCGTTGCAATCATGTGGTCGCGCGAGCCGGGCTACCGCATCCTGTTTTCCAATGTTTCGGATAAAGACGGCGGCGCCATCATCCAGTCGCTGCAGCAGATGCAGGTGCCGTACAAGCTCGACGGTTGCTGCGCGATTTCCGTTCCGGCCGATATGGTCCACACGGCGCGCCTGCAGCTCGCGTCGCAAGGCCTGCCCAAGGGTGGCACGGTAGGCTTCGAGCTGCTCGATAACCAGAAATTTGGCACCAGCCAATTCGGCGAGCAGGTCAACTACGAACGTGCCATTGAGGGCGAGCTCGCCCGCACTATTGAATCCCTGTCCGCCGTGGAGTCGGCGCGTGTGCATCTGGCTATCCCCGCCAAGTCCGTCTTCCTGCGTGACGAGGAAAAGCCCTCCGCCTCCATTCTCGTCACCCTGCACCCCGGCCGTGTGCTGGAAGGCGCGCAGGTGGCCGGCATCGTGCACCTGGTGTCGAGCAGCATCTCCGGCATGCCTGTGCAGAACGTCACCGTAGTGGACCAGGATGGCAATATGCTGTCCTCCGGCCTGGAAGGCATCGACGGCGGCAACGGCTCGCTCAGCCGCAAGCAGATGCAACTGATCCGCCAGCAGGAAGCTACGCTGGCCGAACGCGTGCAGAAGATCCTCGAACCCATCGTTGGTACGAGCAACGTCAAGGCCGAAGTGACAGTGGAAATGGATTTCTCCGAGGTCGAACAGTCCTCCGAGAACTTCAAGCCGAATTCCCCCCCCAATGCCTCTGCCATCCGCAGCGAAATGACATCGGAGGGCTCCGGCACCAATGCCGCGCAACCATCCGGTGTACCGGGTGCACTGTCCAACCAACCGCCTGGTACGGCGACGGCGCCCCTGACGCTGCCGAACCCACCCGGCGCCACGGTGGCTACGGGTGCAGGCGGGTCTTCGCACAAGGACCTGACGCGCAACTACGAGGTCGACAAGACCGTCCAGCACGTCAAGCAGCAGGTCGGCGTGCTCAAGCGCGTGAACGCGGCCGTGGTGGTGAACTTCAAGCCCGTACAGCAGAAGGACGGCGGCGTGAAGTCCGTGCCGCTCACGCAGGGCGAGATGAACCAGATCAATACGCTGGTGCAGGAGGCGGTGGGCTACAACAAGGACCGTGGCGATTCCGTCAAGGTCGTGAACGCGGCCTTCGCCGACCGCCAGCTGGAAGTGGCCGGCAAGTCCTTCTTCGAGAAGCTGACCGACTACATCGTCAGCCACACGGCCGACATCATCAAGATCATCCTGATTGGTCTGGTGCTTGCCTATCTCATGTTCGGCGTGGTCCGTCCCATCCTGCGCGACGTGATTCGCCCCAAGCAGAACAAGGGTGCGATGGGCGCGGAAGAGGGCGGCGTCGCCCTTACCGCCGAAGAGCTGGCCCAGTCGGAAGTCGAGGCGGAAGTCGT
>JAFAKZ010000603.1 GCA_019234745.1 Burkholderiales bacterium | reverse complement strand
CAGGTAGTTGAGGAAATTCACATCCTCGCACATACCCTTGCCCGCGCTGTCGCTCACCTTGGCCACCGGCTGGCCGTTGCAGGCCACCAGCTTCATGACGATCTGCAAGGGTTCATGACCGCAATCGTTGGTGAGGTTGGTGCCGATACCGAAGCCCACGCGGGCGCGGTCGGCAAAGCGGCGGTAGAGCATGAAGGCTGTGTCGAGGTCGAGCCCGTCGCTGAACACCAGCTGCTTGGTATTGGCGTCGATCTTCATGGCGTGGTAGTGCGCCAACGCCTTCTCGCCCCACACCACGGGGTCGCCCGAGTCGTGGCGCATACCATCGAACAGCTTGCAGAAGTAGAGGTCGAAATCACGCAGGAAGGCGTCGAAGCCGACCACGTCCGTCAATGCAATGCCCAGGTCGCCGCGGTACTCGCGCACCCAGTGTTCCAGCGCGTTCTTCTGGAAATCGCGCAGGCGCGAGCCGAATGCCTGGAAGGCCTGCAGGTACTCGTGCGCCATGGTGCCGATGGGCACGAGACCATAGCGCCGCGCCAGGTCGACATTGCTGGTGCCGCGCATGAAGGGTTGCGCCTGCTCGGCCAGCGTGGCGACCACCTCTTCCTGCCAGGCGCGCGAGAAGCGACGGCGCGTGCCGAAGTCGAAGAAGATGAAGGGATGGCGGCGCTGCGGCTCGTTACGGAAGCTTGCAAACTGTTTCACCTTGGCGGCAAGCGTTTGCCGGCCGATTTCCAGCGCAGCCGCCGCATTGAACTGGCGGAAATACACCTCGTTGACGATGGACAGCAGGTAAATCTCGAACAGCATGCAGTGGAGCATGGGCCCCTTGACGCGGATATCCAGCTCCTCCGCATTGCGGGTCGATACGTCCACCGTGATAAAGCGGCGCTGCAGCTGGAACAGGCGCAGGAAGTCGATGAAATCGGCCCGGATAAAGCGCAGGCCGCCGAGGAAGGCCAGTTCCTCATCGCTAAAGCGCAGGCTGCACAGGTGGTCGAGCTGGGCCTCGACCTCGCCGCGGATACCCGCCAAGGGCAGCGTCGGCTTGTTGCGACACTTGAACGCGTACTCGGCCTGGGCCTCGGGCTGGTGATGCAGGATCTCCTGCATCATGGTGAACTTGTAGAGGTCGGTATCGAGCAATGATGTGATGACCGGGACAAATTGATTCGACATGATGTATTCCGCTGTTATTGGCTGTTCAATCAGATGGCGATATCGCGACTCGTGGCCACACGCATGCCGCGCGCAAGCATTTCTTCGATAAAGCGCTGCCCCTGTGCCTCGAAGCCCGTTACGGGACTAGTGCAATCGGTAAGCAGCACCAGCTTAGCCACATTGTCCGCACCCAACTGATCGGCTAAGTCGCGCACCGTGCTGGCTACGCAGTGCGACAGCGCTTCACCTGCGACAAGGATGGTATCGGCCTGCGCCAGATGTCCGACCAGCGCGGCATTGACTTGCGTCGCATCGTCGTCCGCACTGGGCACTTCGGCCTGAATGGCCGAGTAATGTTCCGTCAGCGGGTTCGTCCCCTTGCTCACGTAGTTGACCAGTTTCAGCTCCGCCCGCGCCCAGTCGCCCAGCGCGGCGAACAATTCCGCATGTACACCATGACCCCAGCTGCCGATCAGGCAGTGCTCGGGCCAGATGATGAGCTGGTAGCGGCCGCGTTCGGCCAGCGCCTTCACATAGGCCAGGCTGGCAGCCTGCTGCTTTGGATCGCGCGCTTGCCACACACCTCCATCCACGTCGGCCACGCTGACCAGGGTAAACGGCGCGGGCGATTCACCCGCCGCGTTCTTCCACCAGCCCGGGTGGGCGATGTCCATGGGGTTGTGCGAATCGAGCGTCACATGGATGGCGTCGAGCTTGCCGCCCAGGCGCCGCACCAGTTGCGCGGTGCGCTGCATGTCGGCGTTCGCTCCCGTTACCGGCAGCGCCGCACCCGGGATGTCGCAGAAGTCGTTTTGCGGGTCGATGATCAGGAGTTGCGTGTTGCCCATGATGCGCCTCGTCGTTTGGCGGTGGTGTTGATTGCATTCTGCGCTAGTTATTTTCGTTTTGCAACTAATTAGATTGGTCGAATTGCCAACTCATCGTAGGTTGGCGCTGAGCGCAGCGAAGCCCAACACTGCCAATTGATCCACTCGTGTGTGACAACGTCCAGATTGTTGGGCTTCGCTGCGCTCAGCACCAACCTACGGGAAGGCTAAAGCCCCAAGGATTTCTGCACTGGTGACGCATTGCAGCTTAGTGATAATATGAAACTAAGAGGAGCCCACATTGACCCCATCCGTCATCGTCACCGTCGATATCGTCCTGTTCACGCTCAGCGAGGGCGTGCTGAAGACCGTGCTGCTCAAGCGCGAGCGGGAGCCCTACCCCGGCCAGCTGGCGTTGCCGGGCGGCTATATCCATACGGACAAGGATCGTGACGCGCGCGCCGCGGCCGAGCGCGTGCTGCTGGCGAAGACGGGCATCGTGTCGCCCTACCTGGAGCAGCTCTACACCTTCTCCGGCGGCGTGCGCGACCCGCGTGGCTGGTCGGTGAGCGTGGTGTATTACGCCCTGGTGCACGAAAGCCACCTGATCGCCGACGATACGCACCGTTTCGTACTGCTGCCGGCCGACGCGCTGCCCGACCTGCCCTTCGACCACAATCGCATCGCCAGCCATGCGCTCAAACGCCTGCGCGACAAGTCGGCCTATACCTCGCTGCCCGTGCACCTGCTACCCGAGCAGTTCACCCTTACCGAGCTGCAGCAGACCTACGAACAGGTGCTGGGCTCGCCATTGGACAAGAGCGTATTCCGCCGCAAGCTGCCGGAACTCGACTTCCTCGAAGCCATCCCCAACGCCGTGCGCCAGGGCAAGCACCGGCCAGCGCAGCTGTATCGGCTCAAGCCAAATCTGCGCCTGGCGGTGTTCGACAAGACGATGTAGCCGCCCTGTGGGAAAATACGCCCTCACCTGAGAGCCTGCCCCAATGTCCGACGCCTCCGAATACACCATCCACGACCTCACCGTGCACAAGCTCGTCAAGGACCCGCACGGGCCGGCGACCATCGAACTACGCAACGGCCGCATGCCCGTCACACCTTCCGCGCAGCGTCTGGTCGACCACCTGTGCAAGTGCTATGCGGAACGCCTGGGCAAGGGCTATGGGCGTTTCGAGGAGGACGAGGACAACTTCCCCATGCCGCGCTTTCTGCGCCAGTACGTGGTGGAGGGCAGCATCGACTTCGCCACCCTGACGCAGCTGATGATGCAGCACCTGCAGGTACGCGCCGAGCAGGAGCAGCTGTCGAGTGGCGGCTATGTGCTGATCGCGCGCATCGATAACGGCGCGGCCGATTGCTTGCTGGTCGCACTCGTGACGGAAGTGGTCGGCACAGCCATCACGAACGGGCTGGAGATCGTCGACAGCTTGCACCTCGATATGGGCAATCTGCGCGTGGCGGGCCGCATCGACATCAAGGCCTGGCAGCACGGCGCCGAGCGCTATATCAGCTTCCTCAAGGGGCGTGGCGATGTGGCGCACTACTTCAAGCTCTTCCTGGGTTGCAACGACGTGGTGATCGCGCTCAAGGAAACGCAGAAGCTGGTGCACGGCCTGGGCCAGTTCGTCGAGCGGCAGCAGTTGGGGCACGAAGCGCGCGACCAGCTGCTGGAGCGCGCACACGGCTACCTGGATGGTTTGGGCGAGAGCGGCGAACCGATGAGCATCGACGAGATCGCCAACCGCGTCTGGCCCGAAGCACCCGAGCACCTGCGCGCCGCGCTGGAAGACGAACACCTGGAACTGGCCAGCGGCTTCGTGCCGGATCGGCGCGCCATCAAACCCTTGGTGCGCTTCAAGGCCAATGCGCTGCACTGGAAGCTGGAATTCGACCGCAACAGCCTGCGTTCGGGCGATGTGATTTACGATAAGCATTCCGACACGCTGGTGTTGTCCAATGTGCCGGAGCACTTGAAGCGGGAGTTGTTGGGCGACTAGCACAAGTGGCCGTGGGTTAGCCAAGGCTCCATCTTGATAGGCCCCCATTTGTTTCTTCATAACTTCAGTACGCTACATAGGCGATCGCCATGCCGACGATAGTCCGCGCTCTTAAATTGACCCTGATTGCCTGCATCACCGTGAGCGCCCTAGCCGACGACTCCTACTACGACCCGTCCGGTTCTGCTTCAAGAAAGCCGCTTCCACCTCGCACTGTCGCAAAGGACACAACGATAGAAATCGTGCCGATGCTAGGCAAGCACCTTGTGGCGGACCATTTCGGCTTCACATCCTTCACCAATGAATATTTTGAGACCGATATAGACGCTCCAATGAATGCCCTCGTCACGTCGCTTGTTTCGGATGCAATCGCCAAACGCGGGTATACCTTGGTCAATGCGCCAAATGATTACGATGGCGCGCAAGCTGCATATCAAGGTGCGACTCCCGCGTGGCCAGCCGATACCGAGGCGGTTGTGGCCGCCGTGCGCTACCTGAGGGCAAGGCCGGGACATGATGTAGCAGACAACTATCTCTTAATCGTGCCTGGCTCTCAGGGTGGAAATTGCCAAGTGTTTCCCTGCCCTGGCGTAAGAACGACCCTAATGGGCTTGTTTAACCGGATGGGGCGCTTCAATTCCACCTACGTCTCTGCCACGCTGCAATTAGTGGATGCAAAGACTGGGAAATTTGTGCGGAAGGCCACGATGTTTGGCAGCGATCAGCTTCGATTTGTGGCGTGGCACCCATCTTGGGGTGAGTATTCCGTGGCCGAGAAGCAAGAAATCACGACCTCGTTCCATGACGAATTCGAGGCAAGTCTGACGCCAGCCATCGACGCACTAGGATTTGTCGCCACACCCCCACCAGGTACCGGGGACAAGAAATGATGTCATTGCATTGACGTTCGCATGCGTTCTGCACGCCAACCTTCGTCCCCATCTTGATGAAGCAATGCCACGATGAATTCAGCCACCAACCTCTACCACCTCTTCTCCACCCACTTCCCCGCCGATCGCAGCCTGACGGCCATCGAGACGCCGGACGGCACGACCTACAGCTGGGCCGACCTGGAACGCGAATCAGCGCGGCTGGCGAACCTGCTGGCCAGTCTTGATCTGCCCGAAGGCGCTCGCGTAGCGGTGCAGGTGGAGAAGTCGCCGCAGGCGCTGTTC
>JAFAKZ010000392.1 GCA_019234745.1 Burkholderiales bacterium | reverse complement strand
CGGCGCGACCAGGTCGTCGATGCTCTGGTAGCCGCCCAAGGCCGTCTGGATGGCGTACTGACCCGGCACATTGGCACACAGTCGCATGGAGGCGACGATATTGAGGCCGTCGATATAGTCCTGCGCGTGACGGCGATCGCCCGACAGGATCATCCAGCCCGCGCGGTAGCCACAGGCGCGGTAGTTCTTCGACAGCCCGCCGAAGGTGACGCAGAACACGTCGTCCGACAGCGAGGCAATGGACGTGTGGCGGGCGCCGTCGAACAGCGTCTTGTCGTAGATCTCGTCGGCGTAGATGATCAGGCCGTGCTCGCGCGCGAGCTGCACGATGCCCTTGAGCACGTCGTCCGGGTAGAGCGCGCCCGTGGGGTTGTTCGGGTTGATGACGACGATGGCGCGCGTGGTGTCGGTAATCTTGGCGCGGATGTCGTCGAGGTCGGGCAGCCAGCCATTGCCCTCGTCGCACAGGTAGTGCCGTGCCGTGCCGCCGGAGAGCGAGACGGCGGCCGTCCACAGCGGGTAGTCCGGCGCCGGCACCAGCACTTCGTCGCCGTTGTCCAAGAGCGCGTTCATGCTCATAAGGATCAGCTCGGATACGCCGTTGCCGATATAGATGTCTTCTACAGTGACGCCGTGGATGCCCTTCTGCTGCGAGTAATGCATGATGGACTTGCGGGCCGAGAACAAACCTTTGGAATCCACGTAGCCGCCGGCCGCCGGCAGGTTGTGGATAACGTCGTGCACGATCTCGTCCGGCGGGTCGAAGCCGAAGACAGCAAGGTTGCCGATGTTCAGCTTGATGATGCGTGCGCCGTCCTCTTCCATCTGCTTGGCTCGCGCGAGCGCCGGGCCGCGGATTTCGTAACAGACATTGTCGAGCTTCTGCGATTTCTTGACGGGACGCATGGCGATGCAATCGGAACGGTTGGAAGAGCCTTCGATACTAACAAAGAATTTTGCGCTGCAATATTCGGTTTATATACGTGCCTTATTCTCCCGCGGCGCGGCAACGCACCGTGGGTTTCACGTGTCGTCGGCGTGGGGCAGGATGTACTGTTGTACAATAGCGGTTTCACTCGCAAGCCCGCCCCGCGCAGCCCGGTTCGGTATACCCCATGAAACTGCACGCCAACGCCCCTAGCAGCTTGAACGTTTTCACAAGCTATGGCGCCGACTTCGTCGCCGTCAACCAGGTGCGGCACGCAGGCAGCATCGTGGTCACACCGACCAGCGTGGAGCCCTGGCGCCCAATAGGTTTCGATGATTTGACCAGCGAAGACTTCGCTGCGTTGCTAGCATGGAAGCCGGAGGTGGTTCTGTTGGGAACCGGGGAGCGCTTGCGCTTTCCCCATCCGCAATTGACGAAGGCCCTCACGCAGCAGCAGATAGGCGTGGAAGCGATGGATGTGTCGGCCCTGTGCCGTACCTTCAACATCCTGGTGGCCGAAGACAGGCGCGTGGTCGCGGCAGTATTGCTAGGGAGCCTCTGAATAAGTACCCGGGATCGCGTTTGCCCGGATTTTGGCCTGCTGCAAGGCGAAAGGAGCGCGGTGTAACGGGTTACATAAGCGACTTTCAACGCAGCAGCAGGCCAAAAGCCGGGCAAACCCTCCGGGCTGGGTCGATTCTTGGGGCAATACTGCGTTGTAACTCGCTGACCTAACCCGTTAGGCGGCGCTCGTTACAGCCTTGTCTTGCCCCAAGACTCGACCCAGCGCGACCCGGGTACTTATTCAGAGGCTCCCTAGGGTAGTTTCTGCACAAATTCTTAGGGCACGGCCCATAAGGCCGTGTCTATTGGCATGTCTTCTTGGAGGCGTGCCGCACCGTCTTCGTCTTGCTGGAGAGTGTCATGTCCCAACTATTCGTCAACCGCTTGTTCGCGCAGATCGTCGCAGCTTTCTGTCTCGGTGCCGTTGCCCAAGCCGCGGTAGCACCGCTGACCGGCGCGGGCTCCACTTTCAGCGAGCCGCTTTATAAGAAGTGGGGCGAGCTTGCCAACCAGGCCAACGGCACGTCGGTCACCTACGATGGTGTCGGTTCCGGCGAGGGGATTGCCCGCATCGAAGCGAAGAAGGTCGACTTCGGTGCTTCCGATGAGCCCCTGTCGCGCGATGCGTTGGCAACGAAGAATCTGCGCCAGTTCCCCACCTGCGTGGGCGCGATCGTAGTCGCCGTCAACCTGCCGGGTGTGCCCAAGGGTAAGCTCAAGCTGAGTGCCGAGGCATTGGCCGATATCTATTTGGGCAAGGTGACGCGCTGGAACGACCCGGAGATTGCGGCCAGCAACGAGCCGGCCGAGGTCAAGCTGCCCAATCTCCCGATCAAGCCTGTTTCGCGTGCGGAATCGTCCGGCTCTACCTTCGTCATGGCTTATTTCCTTTCTGCCCGGGTGCCTGCCTGGCAGAAAGGGCCGGGCGTCGCCAAGCTTCTGAAGGGCGTGGTTGGCCAGACGGCAGAAGGCACGGGCGGCATCGTCAACTACATCAAGCAGACGCCGGGTGCCATCGGCTATATGGATTTCGGCCGGGCGACGCGCGATGGCCTGAATATGGTGCAACTGCCCAACCGTGTAGGGATTTTTGTCGAGCCCACGGTCGAATCCATCGAGGCGGCCATGAAGTCCGACGCTGAATCGCTGATGTACAACAACGATCCGGACTTCTACCTGATCCTGTCCAATAACGAGACTTACAAGGGCTGGCCCATGGCTACGGCGACCTTCGTGCTGCTGCCGAAGTCGGGCAAGGACGTGCGCCGCATCCTGGACTTCTACTATTGGGCCTTCCAGAACGGCGACAAGGCCGCGCGCGACCTGGGCTACGTGCCGCTGTCCGAGACCATGAAACTGGGCGTACGCAAAGCCTGGAGCCACCAGTACGGCTACAAAGCTGGGTTCTAAGGGTCAGTACGCGCTAAAGTACATGTCATTTGCATAGGGCAGGGGCAAACCCCTGCCCATCTGCCGTTCCTCCCGGTAGAATGCGCAATTCGCATCTATCTCACCATTGGCTGTCATGACCGTCCGCACCCGATTCGCCCCGTCTCCCACCGGCCTGCTCCACCTGGGCAGCGTCCGTACTGCCCTGTTTGCCTGGGCCTATGCGCGCCATCACAAGGGCAAATCGGTGCTGCGCATCGAGGACACGGACCTGGAGCGTTCCACGCCCGAGTCGGTCAAGGCGATCTTCGATGGCCTGGCGTGGTGTGGCCTCGAATTTGACGAAGGCCCTTTCTTCCAGATGCAGCGCATGGGCCGCTACAAGGAAGTCGTGCGGCAAATGCTGGACGCGGGCCAGGCCTACCTGTGCTACACGAGCAAGGAAGAACTGGACCAGATGCGTGCCGACATGGAAGCGCGCGGTGAGAAGCCCCGCTACGACCGCCGCTGGCGCCCCGAGCGCGGCAAGACGCTGCCCGAGGTGCCGGCCGGCGTGCAGCCCGTGGTGCGCTTCCGTAATCCCATTGGCGGCGTCGTGGCTTGGGACGATGCCGTGAAGGGCCGCATCGAGATCAGCAACGACGAGCTGGACGACCTGATCATCGCGCGCCCCGACGGCACACCCACCTACAACTTCTGCGTGGTGGTGGACGACTGGGACATGGGCATCACCCATGTGATCCGCGGCGACGACCACGTCAACAACACGCCGCGCCAGATCAATATCCTGGAAGCGTTGGGTGCGCCGCTGCCTGTGTACGGCCACCTGCCTATGATTCTCAACCCGGACGGCAGC
>JAFAKZ010000303.1 GCA_019234745.1 Burkholderiales bacterium | reverse complement strand
CTCGAGCTGGGCGCGGGTCAGCTTGCCGACCTTGTCCAGGTGCGGGCGCTGCGAGCCCTTCTCGATCTTGGCAGCCTTCTTCAGCAGCACGGTCGCCGGGGGCGACTTGATGATGAAGGTGAAGCTCTTGTCTGCGAAGGCGGTGATCACCACCGGCAGCTTCATGCCCGGCTCATAGCTCTGCGTCTGGGCGTTGAACGCCTTGCAGAATTCCATGATGTTCAGGCCGCGCTGACCCAGCGCGGGACCGACCGGCGGCGAAGGATTTGCCTTGCCGGCCGGAATTTGCAGCTTGATGAAGCCGACAATTTTCTTTGCCATGTTTCTCTCCTAGAAGCACCGCCCGCGGCTGCGCGGCTGATGCCTTGAGTACCAGCGCCTTGGACTCACGCTTGCGCGCTTACCTCGGCTCCTCCTGTCCGCCTCTCGTTGCGGACTGACTACGGAACGTCGTTAAGGACGGCGTTCAGACCTTAAACCTCAGACCTTTTGCCTTCAGCCTTGGGCTTCCGGCGAAAGGTTTAACAAGCTCGGCTTGTTAAACCTTTTCAACCTGGGCGAAGTCCAGCTCCACCGGCGTGGCACGACCGAAGATCGTGACCGAGACGCGGACCTTGGACTTGTCGTAGTTGACTTCCTCGATCGCGCCGTTGAAGTCCGTGAACGGACCTTCCTTGACGCGCACGACCTCGCCCACCATCCACTCGACCTTGGGACGCGGCTTCTCGACGCCTTCCTGCATCTGGTGGACGATCTTCATGACCTCGGCTTCCGAGATCGGCGCCGGACGGTTCTTGGCGCCGCCGACGAAGCCCGTCACCTTGGACGTGTGCTTCACCAGGTGCCAGGACTCGTCGTCCATGAACATCTCGACCAGCACATAGCCCGGGAAGAAGCGGCGCTCGGTCACGGCCTTCTTGCCGTTCTTGAGCTCGACGACCTCTTCGGTCGGCACCAGGATGCGGCCGAACTTGTCCTGCATGCCGGCGCGGTCGATGCGCTCACGCAGGTTGCGCTCGACCGCCTTTTCCATGCCCGAATAGGCGTGGACGACGTACCAGCGCTTGGGGTTCCCGGCTTCCACGGCGGTGACGGTTTGTTCTTCGCTCATCGCTACAGAGTCCTCTTCAGCGCTTCCAACCCAGGATCAGGTCATAGATGACCCATTCCAGCGTCTTGTCCGACACCCACAGCATCAGGGCCATGATGACCACGAAGGCCATCACGTAGCCCGTCATCTGGCGAGCTTCCTTGTGGCTCGGCCACACGACCTTGCGCACTTCCTTGACCGAATCCTGGCCATAGGCGATCAGCGCCTTGCCGGCTTCCGAGGTCAGGAAGGCACCGACGGCCGCAGCCAGCAGCACGAGCAGCGCACCCCACTGCGCCAGCGCGCCTTGCTGCGCCAGCAGGTAGTAGGCCGCGAGCCCGGCCACCAGCAGCACGACGGCGAAGGCCAGCTTGGCCTTGTCCGCGCCGGTGGTGACGGTTTCGACTTGTGGATTGGACATTGATTCGATTCCATTCGAGCCACCGGACATCCGGGGCCCCATCAGCGGCAAAGCCCGCCGGGACGAATCCCGCGGGCCGATGCCTTTCGCCGTATTCAGCAACCGTGATCAGTGGTTGCTGGCAGGGGCAGAGGGTCTCGAACCCCCAACCTTCGGTTTTGGAGACCGACGCTCTGCCAATTGAGCTATGCCCCTGTGGCGTTCCAAAAACTATTACTCGATGATCGTGGCAACGACGCCCGAGCCGACCGTGCGGCCACCTTCGCGGATGGCGAAGCGCAGACCTTGCTCCATGGCGATCGGGGCGATCAGCTTCACGGTGATGCTGACGTTGTCGCCAGGCATGACCATTTCCTTGTCCTTCGGCAGCTCCACCGCACCCGTCACGTCCGTCGTGCGGAAGTAGAACTGCGGACGGTAGTTGTTGAAGAACGGCGTGTGACGGCCACCTTCGTCCTTGGACAGCACGTACACCTCAGCCGTGAAGTGCGTGTGCGGCTTGATCGAGCCCGGCTTGGCCAGCACTTGGCCACGCTCAACGTCTTCACGCTTCGTGCCGCGCAGCAGGATACCGACGTTGTCGCCAGCCTGGCCCTGGTCCAGCAGCTTGCGGAACATCTCCACGCCCGTGACGGTCGTCTTCTGCACGTCGCGGATACCGACGATTTCGATTTCTTCGCCGACCTTGATGATGCCGCGCTCGACGCGACCCGTCACCACCGTGCCGCGGCCCGAGATCGAGAACACGTCTTCCACCGGCAGCAGGAACGCGCCGTCAACGGCACGATCCGGCGTCGGGATGTAGGTGTCCAGCGCGTCGGCCAGGTTCATGATGGCGCCTTCGCCCAGCTCGCCCTTGTCGCCTTCCAGCGCCAGCTTGGCCGAACCCTTGATGATCGGGGTGTCGTCGCCGGGGAAGTCGTACTTGGACAGCAGCTCGCGCACTTCCATCTCGACCAGCTCGAGCAGCTCGGCGTCGTCGACCATGTCGCACTTGTTCAGGAAGACGATGATGTACTTCACGCCGACCTGACGGGCCAGCAGAATGTGCTCACGCGTCTGGGGCATCGGGCCGTCAGCGGCCGAGCACACCAGGATCGCGCCGTCCATCTGGGCAGCACCCGTGATCATGTTCTTGACGTAGTCGGCGTGACCCGGGCAGTCAACGTGAGCGTAGTGGCGATTGGCCGTCTCGTACTCAACGTGCGCGGTGTTGATCGTGATACCACGAGCCTTCTCTTCCGGCGCCGCGTCGATCTGGTCGTACGCCTTGGCTTCGCCACCAAACTTCGATGCCAGCACCGTGGCGATCGCCGCCGTCAGCGTCGTCTTGCCATGGTCCACGTGACCAATCGTGCCCACGTTCACGTGCGGCTTGGTACGTTCAAACTTGCCTTTTGCCATCTTGCGCTCCTGCGGCGATCAGATCGATAAAGAGGTGAACAAAAAGAGGATGGTGCCCATGACGCGGATCGAACGCGTGACCTCTCCCTTACCAAGGGAGTGCTCTACCACTGAGCCACATGGGCATCGACACGGGTCTGGCGATCAACAAGATCAACAAACCCGTAGCGACGGATTCACGGGACAACAGCCTGCAGCCTGAAGACCCAAGCCATCTGGAGCGGGAAACGGGAATCGAACCCGTGTCATTAGCTTGGAAGGCTAAGGTTCTACCATTGAACTACTCCCGCACTGGGAGCCGTCCAGAGCCAGCCCAGGCAACGCACCTGAACACGACCCGGCCAACTCGGACCCGACCTGGTCCTTTCGGACCATTGCTCGCTTGGTGGAGGAGGCTGGATTCGAACCAGCGTACGCGTAAGCGGGCAGATTTACAGTCTGCTGCCTTTAACCACTAGGCCACCCCTCCGGAGCGAGCCTGCGACTATAGCACAGGACTTTGAAGGCAGCCAAGACACCTTGGTTGAGATTCTCCAAGCCCAGCACGCACCCGACGCCCACGCGCCCGCCTGCGCGCCCTTGCCTGCCGCACGACCACGCCCACGCTCGCCATACACCTCGGCACCATTTCAGATACCACTGCAATACCAATAACGGCAAATTTCAGAAGCAAAGCATATCGACAGTCAGGAATACCCTAGAGGGCAGGCGCGTAGAGGCAACACTGCAGGGTAAACACGGCTTCGAATTGGTAGCAAAGTGGCACTACCGAGCCGTATAGTGGCATGGCATTGGTTGCATTTTGTAGTTCCATCAGATACCAGGTGCATGCCACTTCCGAGTCGACGAGCAGCTGGCTTCAGTGATCAACCGGCCG
>JAFAKZ010000236.1 GCA_019234745.1 Burkholderiales bacterium | reverse complement strand
TCCTCGCTCGCCAGCTCCACCTCGGCCAGCACCAAGCCCGCGTTCTGGCCGAAGAATTCGTCCACTTCCCATACATGCGGGCCGATGGGGATGCGGTAGCGCTTCTTCTCGATAGCCATGGGGCACATGGCGGCGATGATGGTTTCGGCGTCGGCCAGCGGGATTTCGTACTCGAATTCATGGCGCGAGATGGTGCTGATCTGGCTCTTGAGCGTGAGCCATGCCTGTGTGCCCTTCACGCGCACGCGCACGGTGCGCGCGGCTTCGACCGAGAGATAGCCCTGCTTCAGCCACTCCCCTTCGGCGAGCTGGCGCCAGTCGTCGCTGGCGAGGTGGAAGCGGCGTTCGATTTCGGTTCCCATGGTGTTTCCGGTTCTACGTGTAGTCGTTACTGCAATTGCGTGGATAACTCTCGTGCCGCCTTCTGCACTTCCTGTATGCGCCCGCCGTATCGGCTGTAGTCCGGCGTCGCGATGCACAATATCATGCGGCCCGCCGGATTGTAGACCCACCGGGGGCCGAAGTTGCAGGCAGCTTCGACCTGCTCGCTCGTCATTTTCGTCGATAGTGCGTGGTACAGCATATTGATGGTGGCATTGTGCACGAGCAGCAGGTTGCCCAGGCCGCCACTGGGCACGGCTTCGTTGCCAACATTGGGCTGCTCCATGGCCGATGACAAGTAGGTGAGCTCGCTGTGCATCAGTTCAGGCAGGCGTTTATCGACATCAATTGCGGTAAAGGTATCGAGTGCTGGCTTGGCCCCTTGGCGTATTGCGTCCTTGAGCTCTGGGTGTAGCTTGAGCAGGCTGGCGAGCACGGCATTGGTCTGGCGGATCTGGCCGACGGCGAACATTGCCTCGATCAGCTGCTGGGCGTGCGTGGCGACCGTGGTCCAGAACTGCAGGGATTGGCTGAGCTGGGCGACGGCTGTCGTGTCGCCGCGCTTGATGCGCAGGGCTGCGTCTGCCCGGGCCAGCTGGGCCAGGTGCGATGCGGGCGAGAGCATGAGGGAAAAGCGGCCGTAGGGGCCCGCGTAGTCGGGCAGCGCAACCATGGCGTAGTAGCGGGCCAGCGCCGTCTTTTGTGCGTCGATGGCGGCCTGGAATTCGCTCTCGCGTGCGTAGTAGTCGGCCACGCAGTCCTTGCTGTCGGACTTGCAGCTGGGCAGGTTGGCCTGCCACAGCTTGCCCTGGCGCGCGGCGATCTGGTCGAAGTTCGACGGTGCCGCCAGGTGTTGGCCCGCTTCATGCGCGATCTCCGCGTCGATGGCCTGGCCGGCCTTGATGGCATCCGGCGCCTCCACCGACAGCGCCAGCAGCGCATAGTAGCCGTTGGTCTCAGGCGGAATGGTACGCAAGGTGGGGTGCAGCCACGCCTCCGCGCCGGGGTCGAGCTTTTCGTCGAAACGGTTGATGACGATCACCAGTACGACGAGCACAAGCAGCGTCACCACCAGCGCAATCACGGTGCGCCGGAGTATCTGCCAGATCGAAAGTTTGCCGCCTGCCATGGTGCTGCCTCCGCTAGGGTCCATGCACCACCATAGACGGCGCACGGCAGCACTGCCGCGCCTTCGTTCAGAACGGCTTCACCACCACCAGGATGACGATGGCGAACATCAGGAGCGCCGGGATCTCGTTGAACCAGCGGTACCACACGTGGCTGCGCTTATTGCGGCCGGCGGCGAAGTCGCGCATCACGCGGCCGCACCAGACGTGGTAGACGATAAGCGCCACGACCAGCGCCAGCTTGGCATGCAGCCAGCCGCCGCCGATATGGAAACCCAGCATCAGCCACAGGCCGAAGATGATGGCGAGGTGGGCCAGCCCCGTGGTGAAACGGAACAGCTTGCGCTCCATCAGCGCCAGGCGCTCCTGCGCGGCCGGGTTGCTTTCCATGGCGTGGTTGACGAACAGTCGCGGCAGGTAGAACAGGCCGGCCATCCAGCTCATGACGAAGATGATGTGGAAGGCTTTGACCCAGAGGTAGGCGATGGGGGAGGACATGAGGGCGAAGGAGCGGGCTAGCGGGATTGCCGGGCGCCATCGTACAACGGCTGCACCTTGGGTAACAGCGCCTGGATGGCGGTGATGCGTGCGTCGGTCGTGGGGTGCAGGTTCAGAAAGCTGGGCCCGGATGGCGCCTTGGTCTGCTCGATCTTGAGCCACAGCGTCACCGCTGCCGCCGGGTCGAAGCCCGCCCGCGCGGCCAGCTCCAGGCCCATGGCATCGGCCTCTCCTTCCTGCACGGGGCTGAACGGCGAGTTATAGGCCTGGTCGGCTAATTTCAGCGCGCCCGCGATGGCGTCCTGGTGTTTGCCGCCCGTGGCCGCGTTCACCATCTGCGCGGCCATGGTCGGTAGCTGGGCCATGCTCAGCTTTTCGCGCATATGGTTGCGCAGGGCGTGGGCGATCTCGTGCGCCAGCAGGGCGGCCAGTTCGTCGTCGCTCAGGCTCAGCGTGGTCACCACACCGCTGTCGACCAGCACCTTGCCGCCCGGTGCACAGTAGGCCGCGAAGGTGTCGTTCGTCTCGACGTTCACTTCCCAGTGCCACAGGGTGGCGTCCTGGCGGAAGGTGCCAACCTGGTGGATCAGCCGGTAGGTGATGCGCTCCACGCGGCCGCTCAGCTGCGGGTCGGTGTTCAGGATGCCGGCGTCGAGGTCTTTATCGAGCGTCGCGCCGTAGGCTTCGTCGGCTGTACGCAACACCTGGTCTTCGGGAATCAGGTAGGACATGCGCTGCGTGCGCGTCACGCCCACGGTGCCGCTGTCGGTGCTCTGCATCTGCTGGCAGGCGCACAGCAGGGT
>JAFAKZ010000134.1 GCA_019234745.1 Burkholderiales bacterium | reverse complement strand
CGACCCTTCTTCAGGATCGTGACCACGTCGAAGGCGGTACAGCCGCCGGTGCCCATCAACACCATTTCCATCGGGCGCGGGCCCAGGTTCTTGCCGCCGGCCGCCGGGGCGCCGTCCATCAGGACGGAATGACCCGACTCGCTCTGCGCGAGAAAGCTGACGTTTTCGACCCACTTGATGCGTGACTGCATGCTTGATCCTTTGCTTGCTTTGGAGGGCTTGGTAATCGTGCCAAATGGCGCGTCGCGATATTTTTACGCACGTGAAAATGAATCAAGAGTTACATATGCGTAGTAAGTTACCTGATTTGCCAGGGAATTTTAGAACTGTTACGCGTAACTTTATTACGGTTCATTTGTTTTATGGCGCACTGCACAAAAATCCACTTGCTTTTGCCATGCCCTGCCTGTACCATTCGCACTGCATTAGGGCAGTACACGCAATGTGTGTGCTTTGATGTTGTCTCCTCCATCCTCCTTCTTTGGTGGAATTACGCGCAAGCCCAGATGGCTTGCGCTTTTTTTTGTGCCGCGCAGCAGCGATCGCCGGTGCACCCATGAAAGATGGGTCTGCTGCGGCGAAAGGCAAGTACCTGCGCCGAGGATAGCAAGGCCCGCACCCGCGCCGGTACTGGAAGACGGCCCCTTCATCAAACTGACCTCCGACAGTGATATGTCGACTTCGGTTGACATGGGCTTGTTCTTTCAAATAAAATGCGCGACTTTCCGTAAATCGAACGAATCTGGAACAGCTCGAATGAAAACCTTTTCCGCCAAGGCGCACGAAGTACAGCGCGACTGGTTCGTGGTTGATGCTACCGACAAAGTGCTCGGTCGCCTCGCTGCTGAAATCGCGCAACGTCTCCGTGGCAAGCACAAGACTATCTACACGCCGCACGTCGACACGGGCGACTTCATCATTGTCGTGAACGCAGGCAAGCTCCGCGTGACCGGCGACAAGGCGCTGCAGAAGAAGTATTTCCGCCACTCGGGCTACCCGGGCGGTATCTATGAGCGCAGCTTCACCGAGATGCAACAGCAGTTCCCTGAGCGTGTCATTGAAAAGGCCGTCAAGGGTATGTTGCCGAAGGGTCCGCTGGGCTACGCTATGATCAAGAAGCTCAAGGTCTACGCAAGTGCTGAACATCCGCACACCGCGCAGAAGCCGCAAGTCCTTGAGATCTAACCTTTACTAGATACAAGGACGAAAAAAATGGTTGGTAAGTATCACTACGGCACGGGCCGTCGCAAGAGCGCAGTCGCTCGCGTGTTCATGTCCAAGGGTACGGGCAAGATCGTCGTCAACGGCAAGCCGCTCGACGAGTTCTTCTCCCGCGAAACGGGCCGCATGGTCGTTCGTCAGCCCCTGGCTCTGACCGAGAACCTGGAAGCCTTCGACATCCTCGTGAACGTCGTCGGCGGCGGTGAAACCGGTCAAGCCGGTGCGGTGCGCCACGGCATTACCCGCGCCCTGATCGACTTCGACGCAGCGCTGAAGCCCACCCTGTCCAAGGCAGGCCTGGTTACTCGCGATGCCCGTGAAGTTGAACGTAAGAAGGTCGGTCTGCACAAGGCCCGCCGTCGCAAGCAGTTCTCCAAGCGCTAATCCGAACCGGATTCGACGCCGAGATTCGTTCGAGCTTGCCGGTTCGCGCCGGACGAAAGCCGCCAGCCTACGCTGGCGGCTTTTGCTTTTGGGGCATCGCCTAACAAGCATGCTCCCCTTCGATGCGTCATTCCCGCGCAGGCGGGAATCCGGTGCATTGCTTGGTGTGGCGCCAGGGCTGTGAGCGACCTGCGGCCGCCACGGGGCTTCCGCCTTCGCCGGAGCGACGGGTTGTGGGTGCATTAGGGCGCGCGGATTGCCTGGTTCCGCGCGGCCATTCGGAAAGCGTTCTTGATCTTGCACTCCTCGCCATACATTATGCAAAATGCATAACGGCGCATGCCATAGTCACGCGGCTGTCGCGCGATTCGTTGTATCATCAGCCTTCTGTGATGAATTCTGCTGGGAGTCGCTGCATGATCAAGGTTGGCATCGTTGGTGGGACGGGTTACACGGGCGTCGAGTTGATGCGCCTTCTGGCGCGCCACGGCGGAGCCAAGCTGACTGCCATCACCTCGCGCAAGGAAGCGGGCATGCCGGTGTCCGACATGTACCCGAACCTGCGCGGCCTGGTCGACATCCCGTTCTCCACACCAGCCGATGCGGCGTTGGAAGACTGCGATGTAGTGTTCTTTGCCACGCCTAACGGCATCGCCATGCAGGAGGCGGGCGCCTTGCTCGCCGCCGGTGTACGCGTGATCGACCTGGCGGCCGACTTCCGCATCAAGGACGTGACCGAATGGGAGAAATGGTATGGCATGAGCCACGCCAGCCCGCAGCTCGTCGCCGAGGCTGTGTACGGGCTGCCGGAAGTGAATCGCGAGCGCATCCGCGGTGCGCGCCTGATCGCCAACCCCGGTTGTTATCCCACGGCCGCTCAGCTCGGCTACCTGCCCTTGATCGAAGCTGGGGTGGTCGACAACACCGCCTTGATCGCCGACTGCAAGTCCGGCGTCTCGGGCGCCGGTCGCAAGGCAGAAGTACACACGCTGATGTGCGAGGCGGGCGACAACTTCAAGGCCTACGGCGTGTCGGGTCACCGCCATCTACCGGAAATCTCGCAGGGCCTGGCCAATGCGGCTGGTGCTCCGGTCGGCCTGACCTTCGTGCCGCACCTCACCCCCATGATCCGTGGCATCCACGCCACCTTGTACGCGCGCCTGACCAAGGATGTCGACGTGCAAGCCCTGTTCGAGCAGCGCTACGCCCGCGAAGCCTTCGTCGACGTGATGCCCGCCGGTAGCACGCCGGAAACACGCTCGGTACGTGGGGCCAATACCTGCCGCATCGCCGTGCATCGCCCGCAGGGTGGCAACACGGTGGTCGTATTGTCGGTCATCGATAACCTGGTCAAGGGTGCAGCCGGCCAGGCCGTCCAGAATATGAACTTGATGTTCGGCCTGCCGGAAGACCAGGGCCTGGGCATCGTGCCGCTGCTCCCGTAATACGACCGACGCGATGATCGGGCGCTGGAAGCGACGGGGCAACCATCTGGCGACCGCACGGCTTGCCGTGCGGCCCCATCTGACCTGGTATGCGCAGGTCGGCATCGGCGTTGGCTTCTGCGTCATCCTGGCGATTGGCGTGCTTGCGGCGTATCGTTATGGGGAGCGCATGGGTGTTTCCGACGATCAAGCGCGCCTGCAGGCGCTCGGCGCCTCGCAGACGGCGCAGCGGCTGAATGCGGAAGTGGCCGATCTGCATCAGCGCATGGATACGTTGACTCAGCAGCTGCGTGTGGAGGAGTCGACGCGCGATACGCTGACCAAGCAGGTCCAGCAACTGCAGACGGACAACGGCGCCCTGCGCGAGAAGGTGGCGTTCTATGAATCGCTACTCACCACCACCGATCGTGCGCCTGCCTTGAGCCTGGAGGGTTTGCGCGTGGAGCCGCTGGCGCCGGGCCGCTACCGGTTGCGCGCCGTGCTGGTGCAGGGCCAGTCCTCGCAGGAAGCGTTCAAAGGCGAAGTCGATTTCAGGCTGGTAATGGAACATGGCGGCAAGCGGACCGAAACCGTCTGGCCGCAACCACGCATCCCCGTGACGGTGGCCCGTTTCGCCCAGGTAGCGCGCGAAACGGAACTGCCGGCGGATACAAAATTGCGCGAGGTCGAGATTCGGGTCTATGCGCAGGGCGACAATCACGTGCGCATATCGCGCACCTATGACGTGAAAGGATGAGCCGTGTTCGGAAGCAACAAGCAGAAGTCCACCAATCGCATCGACAGCCTGATCGGCCTGGAGACGCGCATCCAGGGTGATATGACCTTCTCTGGCGGCCTGCGCATCGACGGCGAGGTGGTCGGTGACGTCACCGCCCACGACGAGAAGCAGAGCACGCTGATGGTGAGCGAGAAGGCGCGCATACGCGGTACGGTGCGTGTCGGTCACCTAGTGCTCAACGGTACGGTGGAAGGGCCTATCCACGCCTCCCATTACCTGGAGCTGCAGTCCAAGTGCCATGTGCACGGCGATGTATATTACAGCACGCTGGAAATGCACCCTGGCGCCGTGGTGGTCGGCCAGCTTATCCACGTCGCCGCCGATGGCAAGAAGGGCGCGGCACCGCCTGTGGCGCTGGCTGCACCAGCGGCCCCGGTCACGCCGGCGATCTCGGACCCCGGCAAGCTGGAAAAGGAACAACGCGAACGCGAACTACAAAAGGAGCGCGACCGCGAATGGCAGCTGGCGCGCGAGCGTGCGGCTACAGCCCCGCGCGAGAAGCAGGTTGAACCTTCGGGAAGCGACCCCATCTGATCGGATAGATGCGGTATTGAGCTGCCGCAAAATATCCCTAACGCGCCCGGGGTTAACAGAAAGGGCGTAATAGCGGATAATCCCGCCTTAAGCCCTTGAATTATTGGAGTAGCACCCTATGAATGCCCCGACCGAAATGGCAACACCCTTCGTATTCTCCGACAACGCAGCGGCCAAGGTGGCCGACCTGATCGCCGAAGAAGGCAATCCGGATCTGAAGCTGCGTGTGTTCGTGACGGGCGGCGGCTGCTCCGGCTTCCAGTACGGTTTCACCTTCGACGAGATTGCCAACGAAGACGACACGGCCTACGTGAAGAACGGCGTGACGCTCTTGATCGACCCGATGAGCTACCAATACCTGGTCGGCGCCGAGATCGACTACGTGGAAAGCATCGAAGGCTCGCAGTTCACGATCAAGAACCCGAACGCCTCGTCCACCTGCGGCTGCGGGTCCTCGTTCTCGGTCTGATCGAAAGCGATT
This sequence comes from Burkholderiales bacterium, assembly GCA_019234745.1. Lineage (GTDB taxonomy): Bacteria > Pseudomonadota > Gammaproteobacteria > Burkholderiales > Chitinimonadaceae > JAFAKZ01. The sequence continues at coordinate 439 of JAFAKZ010000134.1, read as the reverse complement.
GCCTAAAGAAAAACGCCCCAATGGGGCGTTTTTCGTTTCTAAGCGAGTTACTGCCGCTTATTTCGCAGCCATGCGCAGCGACCCATCCAGGCGAATGACTTCGCCATTCAGCATCGGGTTCGTGACGATGGCCGACACCAGCTGCGCATATTCGGCCGGTTCGCCCAGGCGCGACGGGAAGGGCACGGAAGCGCCCAGGCTGTCCTGCACGTCCTGCGGCAGGCCCGTCATCATCGGTGTGCGGAACAGGCCGGGGGCGATGGTCATGACACGCACGCCGAAGCGGGCCAGCTCGCGTGCTGCCGGCAAGGTCAGGCCAGCGATGCCGGCCTTCGACGCCGTATAGGCGCATTGGCCGATCTGGCCGTCGAAAGCGGCCACAGAAGCGGTGCTGATGATCACGCCGCGCTCGCCACCTTCGTTGGCAGCCTGCTTGCTC
>JAFAKZ010000332.1 GCA_019234745.1 Burkholderiales bacterium | reverse complement strand
GGAGGACTGGCGCATCGATGCCATCAAAATCGCGTCACTACTCCTCACGGGTATCGCCCTGCGGCTGTCATGGAAAGCGGCGGGACGCACCCTGCAAGCCTTCTTCCTGGTCAGCTGGGCCATGATGACGGTCACCGTCGGCATGCTCTACCAGGACAGTACGAGCCGCCTGTGCAGCAGCTATCTCACGAATGATCAGGTATGGGCGGGATATGGGCTGGTGGCAATCAGCGGCCTGCTCGTCGCCGGCTGGTTTGCCAGGGTACTACGGGAATTTGTGCTGACCGGGGATGCGACGCTGCCCAAGTGGTAGGGCAGGTTCGCCTTAGCCGTGCTGCGCCAAGAACTGGCGGTGCAGCTTGATGATGGCGGACTCCGTCTTCTTTGCGCACACGTCGGCCAGCGTGTACTCGTCCATCTTGGCGTAGAAAGCCTTCAGGCCCGCATCCAGGGCCCCTTTGAGCAGGCAGTTGCCGGTCAGGGCACAGGGCGGGTGCTCGCAGTCGATCAGCTGCGTCACTTCCTCCAAGCCGTACAAGATGCGGCCCAGGGGCAATTTCAGCGATGCCGGCATCAGGCGTAGTCCACCATTGCGCCCGCGCGTCGCCTGAATCCAGCCCAGCTTGCCCAAGCGGTTCACCACCTTGACCAGATGGTTGTGCGGTACATCGAATTGCGTGGCGATCTCGCCGATAGTCACCGGCAGCACGCGATCGTGCTGGCTCAGGTACATGAGCACGCGCAGGCCTAGATCGGTAAAACGGGTGAGCTGCATGGGGGTTCCGACGGACTAGTTCGATTCCCATCATATATATGTTTCATTTACCATGCAACATAACTGATCACGCCCCATGCCCTCCCCTCGGCACGTCGACTAGGCCACTAGGGCCTGTTCACACTTGAACGCGATCCGGGAAAAAAGTGTGAACAGGCCCTAGCGCGATGGCGCCGACCGAGCAGAGTTCATCGAAGGTTTGGCGCGAAACCAACTGTAATAGCGCCTGCGGCGTGGTCGCCTGGACGAGCTGGTGCATGGCGCGGACCTGCTCCGCACTCGCAAGCTGGTACAAGCCAGGTATGCCAGGGGCGATCAACCATGAAGCCGTATACGCTTCGACCGGGGGCAGCGGCTTTTGCCCATGGATACAGTCGAACAAGACGTTGGGATCGGCATAGAAGTCGACCAGGGTAGCCTCGGTGTGCTTGATCAGCTGGGGTGCCGCGAGTGCCGTATCGACCGCCAAGGGCGCATATGATCGCGCGCCCCCGTTGGCAAGGTGGACGGCCTGTTCCATGCGGCAAATCGACAATTCGTGGCTAGGGTTCGGCAAGCGCTCGGCAATATAGTCGAGAAAGGCGTTCGCTTCGCTGATGATCAGGAAGTCGGTGCCACCGCCCAGTTCGATCCAGTCCTCGACCAGGGCTTCCCGCCGCGCTGCGTCCAGGATCGACAAGGTGAGGGCGGCCGCTTCGCCCGATTTGAAGCGCGCCCATGAGCGCTGTGCCTTGACCAGGAAGGCGACGCTTGGCTTGAGCAGCGCGGCAGCAATCATCGCGCGTTCGGTCTCACTGAGATCGAGATCGGCGATACGTTCGAGCGGCTTGTCGCCCCAGGCGGGCGCGCGTACCAGCCGACCCAGCGCAGTCTGGAAGTCACGCAGCATGGCAGGTCTCCTTGGCGGAATTGCGACGCGGCTTGCCGCAGCGCGTCCATATGGCACGTGCTTTCTCGACCTCGCCGATGATGCCGTCGGCACCGAGTCGTGGCGCATAGCGCTCGAACACTTCGAAGGTCACGCCTGCGACGTTGTGTGCACGAGGCAAGGTGTATTCGAGCAATTCCCACACGGCCTCCGGCACGCGTCCGTCGTGCGCGTCCTGGTAGAAGCCGTCTTTCCACGAGCCGCCGGCCACATGAATTTCGAGCACCTGGTCGAGCACCAGCCGATCAAGCGCGGCAAACGGATCGAGACCCATATTGAGCGCATTGCAATGCAGGTTGTGCAAGTCCAGCAACAGGCCACAGCGGTCCAGTCCGGTAATGCGGTTGAATAGATCGATGTCGTCGCCGATCGACTGGTCTGGCGGCGTGAATTCGCCCAGGAAGTGGGCCGGGTTTTCGACGATGAAGGGAACGCCGTAGCGGCCCAGGAGTTGTTCGCTACGTGTGGCGACCAGCTGTGCCGCCTCTTCTGTATTGGGCATGGGCATGGGCGAGCCGATGGCGAGCACCGCGCCGTTCTCGCCGGGGATGGTCTGGAAGCCCAGGTGCTCGCTGTGCCAGACGAATGGCCAGCGCGCCTGAAATTCATCAAGCATCTCGAGGCAGGCTTCGTTCCAGCCGTGGGCCGAGCCGATCGACAACTCCACGCCGTGGATCACGGTAGGCAGACCGCCACAAACCCGCATGGCACGCTCGAACTTTTCCGGGACCATATGCAACTTGACCGTATTGCCGTGGGGCTGGGTGACGGTAAGGATTTCCACCGTCAACTCGACGTAGTCAAGATGCCCGCCCTGGTACAGTTCGGGCGGCATGTCGGGGATATAGGTCGTCCCGACGCCAAGCGGCGCGGGTTTGGCCAGGGCACTGAACGAAGCAGCAGCCTGGGGATGGCGAGCATTCATGGCAGGGTCCGAAGAGGTTGGGTCGGTTGAGGGGCTGCGTGCGAGTTTGGCGGTTCTTCGCCAGACTGATCGAGCGAGGTGTTTTCCAGGATGCGCCCGCCCGACAAGGTAATGATCCGGTCGGCCGTGGCTAGCGTTTCCTTGCGATGCGCAACCATAATGCGCGTGATGTTCATGCCGCGCACGGCGGCATTGACGCGCTGTTCGTTGTTGACGTCCAGATGGCTAGTCGCCTCGTCGAGCAGGAGCATGCGCGGCCGCTTGTAGAAGGCGCGCGCCAGCAGCACCCGTTGTTTCTGGCCGCCAGACAGCACCGTACCCATATCGCCGACCAGTGAGTTGTAGCGCATCGGCATGCGTTCGATGTCCTCGGCGACCGCCGCGAGCGCGGCACAAGCTTCGATACGCTCGCGGCTCGGCTGGGCATCGAAGAAGGCAATGTTGTCGCCGATCGAACCGGCGAACAGTACATCGTCCTGCAGCACGGCGCCTACGATCTTGCGTAGGCCCTCGACACCAAGCCTGCGGATGCTGAGCCCGTCGATCAGGATGTCGCCTTCGGTCAAGGGCAACATGCCCAGGAGCAGGTTTAGCAGCGTCGACTTGCCGCAGCCGCTCGGGCCGCAGATGGCCAGCGATTCACCCGCCTTGACCTCGAAGCTGATGCCATTGAGTACATAGGGCTCCTGCTCGGAATAGCGAAAGCGTAGGTCGACCACCTTGATCGATGGCGCCGACGCCAGCTCGTCCCCGGCGTCGATCAGGCCGTGGGCCGACTCGGTGTCGGTCAGCACGATGTCGGCCACCCGCTCGGCCTGCACCTGAAGCATCTTGAAATCGAACAGCTTGTCGATCAGCGAGCCCACGCGGCCGTCAAACATCGTCTTGTAGGCGATAAAGGCAGTCAGCACGCCCACGGTGAAATGCCCGTCGAGCACCAGCTTGGCGCCGAGCGCCACGATCAGGACGTTCTCCGTGCCGAATAGCAGGCCGTTGGCAAGCTTGAACAGGATTTGCAGCTTCTGCGTGCGCAGGTCGGCATTGATCTGATCCACCAGCAGCGCGAGCCAGCTGGCGCGGCGCTGATCCTGGCGCTGAAACAGCTTCACGGTCTTGATGCCGCGCACGCTCTCAAGGAAATGCGTGCTTTGCTTGGCGGCATGGATGATCTGCTCCTCGGTAGCGTGCCGTAGCGGCAGGTACCAGGCCCAGCGCATCAGGCCGTAGAGCAGTGTAGCCGCGACCGCGATAGACGCCAGCGCGGGGCTGTAGAGATACATCAGGACCAAGGTCAGTACGGTCATCAAGCCATCGAGCACGGCTTCGACGAAGGAGCCGGTGAGGGTGTGCTGGATCTGGTCGATGGAAGAGAAGCGCGATACCACGTCGCCGACGTGACGCTTCTCGAAATAGCTCGCCGGCAGACGCAGCATGTGCGCGAACACATTGGCCCGCCACTGGATGTTCAAGGTAGTGCTGATGAACATGATCACCCACGAACGCGCCGTGCCGGTCAGCTGCTGCAATAGCATGACCAGCCAGAAGCCGACCGCCAGCGTGAGCAGCAGGCCGCGATCGGCCGAGACGATAACCTTGTCGATCACCCACTGCATAAAGAGCGGGGCGGCGACGGCAAATACTTCGAGCGCCAGGGCTAGCATCAATATTTGCGCAATCGAGCGTCGCAGGCCTTGAATCGAGCCGAACAGTTGACGCAGCGATATGCGCTGCTGCTCCGTCCGGGGCATGAAGTCGCGGCCGGGCCAGAGCTCCAGCGCCACGCCGGTGAAAGCGCGCGACAACTCATCCATGCCGATGCGCCGAATGCCGAGCCCGGGGTCATGAATGACCGCACCGCGCGCGTCGATCGACTTCAGCACAACGAAGTGATTGAAATTCCAATGCAGAATGGCCGGTAGGCGCAAGGAGCCGAGCGACGCGAGCGGCGCCTTGAGTGGCCGGGATTGCAGGCTCATGGCCTCGGCCGTCTGCATCAACTGCGCGAGCGTCGCGCCTTTCTGCGAAACGGCATAGCGGTGGCGCAATGTGGCCAGGTCGGTGCGCAGCCCGTAGAAGCCGGCGACCATGCCAAGGCAGGCCAGGCCGCATTCAGCCAGCTCGGTCTGCAGGATCAGCGGCATCTTGTTGCGCAGGCCAAAAGAAAGACGGTCGATGATCGACATGCTTGCTACTCCGGGCGCAAGATGCCTCGCGGCATTGGCATGGGTTTGGTCATGACTTACCCGTCAGGCTGTAGAGTGGCTCGAGCAACCATTCATAGAGCCGCCGCCTTTCCTGCAGGATATCGGCGTCCAGCGCCATGCCGGACTGCAGCGCCTGTGGCTGGTCGCGCGCGACAACGAACTGCGCGGTAAGGTCGACGGTGATCTTGTAGAGCGCCTCGCCCTGGGCCGGCGCCATCGGGCTGCCCGGGAACTCGCTGATTTCCGCGAGTGGCGCCGCAGTAAGCGACACTGCGCTTACCTTGCCGCTTGCATGGCCAAACTTCTGGTAGGGGAAGGCTTCGTAGCGCAGCAGTACGGCGTCACCCGGCTTGACGAAGCCAATGGCCCGGCTTGGCGCGTAGAGCACGGCCTGCATCTTGGCGCCATCTGGCACCAGGCTGACGAGGGGGCGGCTGCCATCGACGGTCTGGCCAACCTCGGCCGCCACCTGGCTAACCACACCGGACTTCGGTGCCAACACCAATAGACTGCGCTTGGCCTCGCTCTCCGTCAGTTCCTGCGAGGCGCTGGTTAGGTTACGCTCGATCTGGGCTAGCCGGTTTTGTTGCTGCAAGGGCAGGTTGACCATCGCCGCCTGCAGCTCGGCCAGGTTACGCCGGGTGGTAATTTGATCCCGCTCGATTGACTGTGCACGCGTGCGCTGATCGATCAAGTCCGCTTCCTTCTGCTGAAGATGTTCGGCCGTGACGATGTGCTGTGCAGACAGCTCGCGAAAGCGCGCGACGGTTTCCTCGGCCAGCGCCACGTGCTCATGTTGGGTCTTGGCCTGCTGCTCCAGATTGTGCAGCTCCGCCTCCAGCGAGGCGATCTTGCCCTGCAAGGCCGCACGCTCGTCGTGTTGCAGCTCGCGCGTCTTGCCGATTTCATCGAGCAGGGACTGTCGCCGACTTGCTACCTGCCGGCTAATCGCGGCCTGGGTATTGCCCTGTGTACTGACCTGGCGGTCGGCCGAGAGCACGTAAAGCACATCACCGCTATTGACCCGCTGGCCCTCGGCCACGCGCTTTTCCAGCACCACGCTGGTTTGCTGCGGAAACACCTTGACCACGCCAAGGTCGGGCACCAGGTGGCCGCTGACCGTCGTGCGGCTGGTGTAGCTGCCAAGGTAGGCGAACAGCATGAAAACAAGGGCGGCGCCAAACAATACGGTGGTCACTAGCGCGAAGCTGAGCGGCCGCACCAATACGATTTCTCCGAGCAGCTTTTGCTGCTGGGCCTCCATGGCGGCTTGGCGAAAGAGCGGCAGTTTGGTCATTTATGCTGCTACCGCCAGACCAAATCGCCACATTCGCGCGCCAGACAAGTGGCAGCGCGCTTCAAATAGGTGCAAAGTCGGGTTCATGGCGCCGAGGCGAATGCATGTCGTGCCAATTGCCGATGAGCAAACTCACCCGATCCAACCAATTCCCCATATCGGCAGCGGAGCCGACATGGTCTCGCTTACCTGCCCGCGGCGCGATCTTGGTGAAGGGTGTTTATTCATGCGGCCAACCATGGCAGGCCAAGGCCTGCCGTGGTTAGCATGGCACTAACTAATGGCTTAGCCGATCACAGCCGGATCGACGCCGTAGTTAGTCGGCAGAAAGGAAACACGGCTGCAGGTCGGGCAGCCGCTACGGCCGAGGATGCCACCAATAATCACCGATGCGGGCAGCGACACGCCACCTGCCACTGCACCGATCTCCTCGCTGTTCATTTCTTGAGCCTTGACAACTTGTTCCATTATTTACTCCATTTGTAGGTTTGCGCAGGTTTAACAA
>JAFAKZ010000506.1 GCA_019234745.1 Burkholderiales bacterium | reverse complement strand
GATCACCACGCGCAGACCTTCAAGGATGGTCGCACCGAGCTTGAAGCCCTCGATCATCGTCTCGTCGCTCAGCGACGCATTCTGCGGAAAATAGCGCTTCACGCTCACACTCACGACGGCGTACCCTGTTTTGCCGGCGCAGCGATCGGCTGTGCCGGAAGGTTGGCAAGGGAAGATATAATCCAGAGGATAGCACTGCAAACAGCTGCGCATCAGTGAACTACTTGCGCAGCCGGCTGCCAACGTTCAATTTTAACGCCGTTTGCCGCCCGTGCGGCAGGGGGCCACCCTCCCGGAGAACAGCATCCGCATCCTCGGTATCGACCCCGGCCTGCGCACGACCGGCTTCGGCATCATCGATGCCAGCGGGCAGACGCGCCGCTACGTGGCGAGCGGCTGCATCAAGAGCGGCGAAGGCAGCCTGCCGGAGCGCCTGGGCGTGCTGCTGGAGGGCATCACGGCCATCTGCGCCCAGCACCAGCCGGACTGCGCCGCCATCGAGCAGGTCTTCGTCAACGTCAATCCGCAGTCCACGCTGCTCTTGGGTCAGGCACGCGGCGCCCTGATCGCGGGCCTCGTCCTGGCAAAATTACCGGTGGCGGAATACACGGCCCTGCAGGTGAAGCAGGCCGTGGTGGGCAACGGCCACGCGGCCAAGGAGCAGGTCAGCCATATGGTGCAGCGCCTCTTGTCGCTCGCGGGCGAGCCGCAGGCGGACGCGGCCGACGCGCTGGCCTGCGCGCTGACACATGCCAACCATGCCACGGGTGGGCTGGCCAGCGTGGGCATGAAGTCGCGCCGTGGGCGTTGGGTCAGCATCCCGAAATAGACGCGTAGACCAAATTGCTACGCTCAATTCAACAAACCTCATTAGATGATTTGATCAAATGTCGATACGTGATTTGCTAACGGGTGGCGTCCTTGCCGCGCTACTTTGCTGCATCGCCATGCCCGTTGAGGCGAGGGTCAGCGATGAAATCCTGTCGGCAGACAACCGGCTCAAGTTCGCCAATCTGGACGCAATACCTGCGACATCAGGCTACATCTTCGCCTCCGTCACGCTGAACAGCACGCCGTCAGACTATTTCCTGATCTATCAGGAAACAACGACCAAGCGGCAAGGGCAGCTGATGTATCGGCAGGATATCGAGTTCTTTACACAGCGCAGCCCGCTGGCTGATGGGGGCAGGACCGGCAACATCGTCTACGACGTACTTCCTGAAGGGCACTATGCGCTTACAGGGTGGCGCTCCGTCAGTGGTGGGGTAGGTCAAAGCAGCGGCGTGTTTGTCGAGCCCGTCGAGTTCGACGTAAAGCCGGGTGTAAGAACATATCTTGGCAGCTTTTATTTTGAGATTGCGAGCAGCATGGGGATGACGGTCACCGGCACCTTGCTCTCCGCAGAAGATCATCACGACCGAGATCTCGCGCTGGACCAGAAGCAGCACCCGCAAGTCAGCACCTGGCCAGTTAGGGCTGTGGTGTGGGAAGATCTTCCGCATCGGATCAAGGCATCTGTAAGCGGGTCTTTGAGTCTACCGTTGCCAATTATTCTGAAACACTAGGACTACTCATGATCGGCAAACTCACCGGCACCCTGCTGGAAAAGCACCCGCCCCAGGTACTCCTGGACGTGAACGGCGTCGGCTACGAGATCGACGTGCCCATGTCCACGCTCTATGTGTTGCCGCATGCAGGCGAGCCGGCAGCCCTCTATACGCATTTCGTCGTGCGCGAGGATGCGCAACTGCTGTTCGGCTTCGCCACACGGCACGAGCGCGAGACCTTCCGCCAGCTCATCAAGGTGACGGGCATCGGCCCCAAGATCGCGCTGGCCGTGCTCTCGGGCATGACGTCCGATGAATTGGCGATGGCCGTAGAGCGGGAAGACGCGGCGCGCCTGGCCAAGACGCCCGGCATCGGTAAGAAGACGGCCGAGCGACTGGTGCTGGAGCTGCGCGGCAAGCTGGCCGGCACGAGCGGCGTTGCCCACAAGCCGGCGCCAGGCATGCCCGCCTACGAGCCCCATCCGCACGACGACGT
>JAFAKZ010000323.1 GCA_019234745.1 Burkholderiales bacterium | reverse complement strand
GAGGTATTCATCGACGAGGATGGCCTGGACGCCATCGACACGCTGATGGAGCGCGAGGGCTTCCTGGACGGCCGCGCCATGGCGGCGAGCTTCCGCATGCTGCGACCCAACAGCCTGATCTGGAACTATGTGGTGGGCAACTACCTGCTGGGTGAGACGCCGCGTGCCATGGACGTGCTGTACTGGAATATGGACACCACGCGCATGCCGCGCGCCATGCACCGCTTCTACCTGCGCGAGTTCTACCTGCACAATCGGCTGGTGGAGGCCGACAGCCTCACGCTCGCAGGCGAGCCCATCGACCTGGGCCGCATCGTGCAGGAAGGCTTTATGGTGGCGGCCGAAGAAGACCATATCGCGCCGTGGAAGCAGACCTTCAAGCTGGCCCACCATATCAACGCACCGCTCACCTTCACGCTGTCGAGCTCGGGCCATATCCTGGGCGTGCTCAACCCCCCGTCGCCCACTTCCAAGCGCCACTATTGGCAGGGCACCGTGGCGCGGCGTATGTCGGCCGCGCACTGGCGCAATGAGGCGGTGACGGAGGCGGGATCATGGTGGCCGAGCTGGGTAGCATGGCTGGGCGAGCGCTGCGGCCCCATGGTGGCGCCGCCGGCACCCAGCCGCACCTATCGCAAGCTGGCCGATGCGCCAGGTACCTATGTGTTCGAGTGAACCGTCATATAGGGTGCCATTAAGCGCAGCGCTTGATGCACCCTACGAATATGTCATTCCCGCGAAGGCGGGAATCCAGTGCAACCGTCGAACCAACACGCGCATGTGAGCGGCTTGCAGCGCTACTGGGCTCCCGCCTTCGCGGGGGCGGCGAGATTAACTGGAATACTGCTACGCGCGGGCTACTTCCGGCCCAAATCCAGCCCATCAATCACGTAGCGGATCTTGTTGAACTCGTTGGTCTTGTCCAGGAAGTGGCAGGCGCCAGCCGCCATGCAGGCGCGACGGTATTTCTCGCCCTCGTTGTTCGTCATCACCAGGAAGACGATATCGGGCGCCTTGGGGCGTACAGCCTGTAGTACCGACACGCCGTCGCCGCGCTTCAATTGCATGTCCAGCAGCACACAATCGGGTCGCTTCTCGAGAATGCCAGCGATGGCCTCATCCTCCGTCTCAGCCGTACCCACGATCTCCACGCTGGGTATCTCGCTGAACATGTCGGCAAGCATCATCTGGATGACGCGCGAGTCGTCGACGATAAAGATGCGGGCTGGGCGGCGGGTTTCCATGATTTGCAGTATGGATCAAGATTTCCCGAATGTTTGGACCGATTCAAGCCCTGTAGCCGCAAGCGTCCGGCCCGCGCCTCCATGCGTCATTTCATTGATTTATAAGGTGAAAATTACCCACCCGCTCATGGAGCGTGCACTACCGTTGATCAGCACGAATTTATCCTGGGCACGGGCGGCAGCCAAGCCGCTCGCAGGCAGCGAAATGAACAACGCCCGGCATGTCGGGCGTTGTTTCTTGTCTGCTCATTGACTCTGGCGGTAGCGTTGTTGAATGCGGAGGAGCGTACCGTCACGCGCCATCTCGTCCAGCGCGGCATTGATTTTCGGTAGCAAATCGGCCTGGCCGGACTGCTTGCTTAGCATGAAGTACATGGGCGAGCGCGTGCCAGGCAATGGGAGCTCGACAATCTGTTCCGCATCGGCTGTCGCGGCAATCAGGTTGCGCACGACCATTGCGTCATCTGCGATCAGGTCGATGCGATGGGCCAGCAGCATGGGAGGCAGCTGCGTAACACTCTCCACGTAGTGGATTTGCGCGTTGGGTACGTGCAGCCCTACCCAACGATTGCCCATCTCTGAACCAAGTTCGTAGCCGCTCAATGCGTCGATACGATCCAGCCCCTGGCGAAACCGTGTGTCATCGCGCCGGGCGAAGGCGGACATCTGCCAATAGCTGACAGCGCTGTTGCTGCGCCAGGCATAGCCTTCCCGCTCCGCGTTCGTCGTGGCAATCATGGCGTCGGCCTTGCCCGTCTTCACGTACTGCTGCGCCCGCTCCCAAGGCAGGATGGCGTGCTCGACCACCAAGTGCAGCCTGTCCCGCAACAGGGCGTTGACGACGTCCACTTCCAACCCTGTCGCCTTGCCCTCATACGTCCAGCTATAGGGCCGGTAGTCGGCATACACCATGTGAAACACGGCGTCGGCCGCAGCAGGCAGGGCAGTGGCCAGTATCAGCAGCAAAGTAAGGCGGCGGATCGGCATGGTCGCGCGCGTGAGTTGTGCTGAGTTCAATCTACGCCACTGGCCGAGCGAATCCAAACGGGAAATGGGGAGGGGCGCGCTACCCTCCCCACGCTGTCGCAATCGACTACTGGATCGTCACGTTCTGTGGGTTCGACGCGATGCCGTTCGCCACCACGACCAAGGTGCTGGCGCCTGTCTCCGCATTGGCGGGCACGTCGAAGTAGGTAGAAACGGTCGCGCTGCCCGTAGCCACACCCATGCTGCTGTGGTCATGCGTACGTGCGTAGAAGACGTGGCCCGTCGCCTTGTTCGTGATGCGTACCAAGGGGTAGTTGGTGGCATTCTGGTATTCGTCACCGAAGCACACGGCCTGCGACAGGCCGTTGAGCTGCGTGCCGGAAAGCCGGTAACTGCCGGTGCGCGCCAATGTGTTGGCGACAGACGTAACGGTAGGCGCCCAGCTCGGCTGAGGCGCACCGGCCGAGGCGTACACGTAGACGGTGCCACTGCCTATCATCAGCTGCTGGCCGTTAGGCAGGGGCAGGAAGAAGATGCCGCCCTGCGTTGCGTTCGTCCCTGTCAACTCCAGGCCCTGGCCCGTGTATTCATACAGGTTGCCGAAGTCGCTGCTCAAGAGCACATTGCCGTTGGTCAGCAAGGCGGCCGACGTATCTCCCCCGCTATCGAAGCCTGGAAAATCCGGACCCGCCGTCCAGGTGCCGGTCGCCGTAGGCGAATTAGCCGGGTGATAGATGGCCGTGTGCGCCGTCGTCATATAGCGAGGATTGTCCGGCGTGTACTTGTTGGCCCCGGAATAGAAGACCGTGCCGTCGGGCATCAGGATGGCGGGGCCGATCTCGCCCGGCGGCAGATAGTTCACGCTGGGTTGCTCCGCGTAGCTGATGCCACCCACCGTTTGCGCCCCCACGTCCTGGGTAACGATGCCGCTCGGATAGGACAGGTTGCCGCCGTAGTCGACGTCGGGCGCGGCAAGCGGCAGGGGTGTGTTGCCCTGGCTTACCCACTGCTGCAACGAGGGGATGTAGAGCTCCGAGTTCGACACATTGCGTACGTCCACCGTCAGCACATTGCCGCTGGGCAGTAGCGTCAGGCTCTCTTCTGCGAAGAAGTCGTTCTTGCCGGAGGTGTTGAGCGTGGTCCAGTTCATCGTGGCAGGATTGAACGAGGCCATGGCCTGCGTGAGCTTGTCGCCCAGTAGAAAGGTGCCGTCGGGCATGACCACGCCCGGCGAGTCGCCGACATGGTCGAAGCCGTCCGGCGCCGCGATCATGGTCCAGGTATTGGCCTTTGGATCGTACACGGCGCCCATATTGGTGAGCGTGAACGCGGGAGCGGTGGAACTGGCACCGGCTGCGTTGTATTCGCCTCCCATGATCAATAGGCGGCCGTCGGCCAGCACGGCACTCGCATACGCACTGGGTTGGTAGGCATCGGGCAGGCTGGCAATCTGGCTCCAGCTGCCGTTCACATAGCTGCCGTTGATGTCCGGCGTGAGCTTGAAGAATTCGCCGTAGTAGTTGGCCGACTGCACGATGACGCTGCCATCCGTCATCAGGAAGGCGAAAGCCCCGCCAGCCAGGTCGGACGGCGGCTGGTTGGTGAGCGCCTGCAAGGTCACCTTGCGCGCAGCCGACGTGCCGATCGTGAAAACGGCTCCATACTTGTAGTTGCTGAGCAGATCGGCCTGGCTCGTCCCGTAGCCGGCGTAGATCGTGGCGCCGGCCAAGCCGGACACGTCGAGCGTGCCATTGAGCACCTGTACATTGTTATTGCCCAGCAGAACATTGGTCTGCGCGGGCGGGACGGTCTTGCCGTCGTAAGGCTGCCAGCCGGATGCCGTGAGCACGAAGGCCTGGTTACCCGGCAGGAAGGCGGCGACATAGAGATTGCCCGTCTTGCCCACGTCGGCGCTCGCGACATTGATATTGGCGTAGAGGGTAAGGGCGCTATTGGGGCCGGCGCTGGTGGCGGAGTAGTAGGCCGGGAAATAAATCGGTGCAGGTGCGGCCAGGGCGGCGGTACAACCGAGCAGGGCGAGCAAACCGGTGCGGAATTTCATCGTAACCTTCTCCTCGTGTCACTGTTATTCGTTATGTCAGGGACGGTGCCGAACATCCTAGCAGCGAACTCCAGGGACGAAGCTTGTCGTAATCTAAAGCGCACGCCTTGTTGCTTGCCGCGCACAGGCTGCAGCCGGCCTCGCGGCCTATCCTGATCCGATACTAAACAAATCGCCCGCATAAAACCGTAACAATACTACCAAGCGCATCTAAATCCGATGCATTATCAACGACTTGGCTTGCCCAAAATGGCCATTTCGGCGATAATGCGCCCGCTTTGAAGGCAGCGCTGACCTATTCCTGGGGATCGCGTTTGGGCCAAATCGGGATGGATGTCGTCACTCCGATCGGG
>JAFAKZ010000227.1 GCA_019234745.1 Burkholderiales bacterium | reverse complement strand
CGCCATCACCACCATACTGGCGATCTGCTTGAAGGCCGATGCCACCTCGCTGAATTGCCGCGCCCCTGCATCCACGGCCTTGGCGCCACTCTCTGTCGCCATCACGGTCGTGTTCACGGCGCCACGCACCTCGTCGATCTGGTGGCGGATGGACTTGGTGGAGGCGGCGACGCGGTCGGCCAGCTTGCGAATTTCATCGGCGACCACGGCGAAGCGACGGCCGGCTTCACCCGCGCCGGTCGCTTCGATAGTGGCATTGATGGCGAGGATGTTCGTCTGTTCGGCCAGCTCTGACACGATGTCGAGCACGGCGCCGATCTCCTGTGACTTCTTGCCCAGGTCCAGCATATGTTCCACCACCTGGTCCACCTGGCGCCTGATGCCCAGGATGGATTCCTGCCCCTTGTCCACCGTGCCGTCGCCGTTGCGCGCAGCCAGCGCCGTTTGTTCGGCGATGTCGGCCACGCGCTGAGCGCTCTCGGCGATCTGGCGCGACGTGGCTACGAGCTCGCCTATCGTTGTACTGATCTCCGTCATGGCACCGGACTGCTCCTTGGCGCCAGCTGCCTGCTGGCTGGCCGCCGCCTGCAGCTCGGCCGACGAGCTTTGCACGTGGCCGACCGCGGAGCCGATCTGGCTATTGAGCGCGCGCGTGAGGTAGAAAGCCAAGAGCGCCACGAAGACGAGCAAGCCGATGGTGCCGAACAGGATGACAGCCCGCGCCCGGTCCGCCGTAACGGTCGCGTCGGAGACGCGCTGCTTGAGTAGCGTGCGCTCCACGCGCTCCATCTGGTCCAGCACCTGGCGCAGGTCGTCCATATAGCGTTTGCCCTCGCCGCTGCCTACCACCTTTATCGCCTGCTCGTGTTGGCCCTGCCGCTGCAGGTCGATGGTACGCTTCAGCTCGGCAAACTTGGCTGCTACCAGCTTTTCCACCTGGTCCAGGTGGCGCTGCTGTTCCGAGTTGTCGGCCGTGAGGTCGCGCAGTTCGCGCAAGTTCTTGGGTGCAGCGTCCACTGCCGCGATGTAGGGCTCCAGGTAACTGTCTTCGCCCGTCAGCAGGTAGCCACGCTGGCCCGTCTCTGCGTCCTTCAGCTCGCTCGATATGGTGGCGATATGCTCAAGTACCTGATGCGTGTGCGTGACCCACTCGCCGGTATCGATGAGCTGCGTGACGCTCAGGTGCCCGATGATGCCGATGATGGTCAGCAGCACCGCCTTGATGAATAGGCCTAGCCCGAGGCGCCTGCCGAATGTCCAGTTCTGTATCATGAGTCTTCCCCCAACATGGTTTTCGCTATCACATGAGCCGGGTTTCACTGCGCGGCAGCCACACGCCCGCGCTGCCCTGCCTTCGCCTCGTCCGCCAGACGCCGCACGGCCTCGTACACGGACGCCAAATCCAATATCGGGCGTAGCCGGTCGGTCCGGGCCACGCCGGCCAGGTGGCGGCCGGTCGCCGAATCCGGCAGCGTCCCCCCTTCCGTCTCGCCCGCTTCCGTCGTCAGGCGCTGTTGCGCCTCGAATGCATCGAAGGCGACGGCAACCACCTCGTCCTGCCGCAGCTGAACCATCCAGCGTGGAACCGTCGTTGCCGGCGCGTAGCCCAGCACGAAGCCCAGGTCGTAGACGGGTACAACCTGCCCGCGTACGCCGACCACGCCAAGCAGGGCCGGCAGGGGCGATGGAACGGGCACGATGGTGCGGCCGTCGACCAGTCCGGCAATCTCCGTCAGACGCAAGGCATAGGCATCGTCCCGCACGCGTATGGCCAGGATGTTCTCGACAGCCTGCGCGCTGGCCGAATATGGGTGCGCAAACGCGTCGTCGAAGGTGCCGCGTAATTCCACCAGCGCGTCAGCCAGATTCGTATCGTCCATCAGCGATCCCCCATCACAACGGCATTCGCTCGGCACAGCGCCATCAAGGCTTCACGCTTGAAGCCGCCTCCGAACATCAGGATGCGCGATGCATCCTCACGCTGCAGCAGCAGCGCAGCTTGTTCCAGCTCCCGGGCGGCCAGCTCATAATTGCCTTGCCGCTTCGCCAGGAGGCCCAGATGCAGGCGGGGCATGGCGAATTCCGCATCCAGGTGGCTAGCGATCTGGTCGTGTTCGCGCGCGCCGGCAAGGTCGTTGGCACCCTCGCGGCATAGCGCAAGCAGGTAGTGTGCGCCGGCGTTCATCTCGTCCATGGTCAGCAGGCGGCGGCACACGGCCTCCGCCTTGCCCGTCGCACCGGCGTGGCACAGGGCCACGGCGCGCAGCAGCAGGATGTCGCAATCACCGCCGTACTCCGCCGTTAGGATGTCGAGCTGTGCGATGGCCTGCTCGTAGCGCTCGTTCTGCAGCGATTCGCGTACCGCCGCCAGGTCTGGTGCCGGGCGCTCCAGGGCGGCCGCGCCGCTGCCGGACGACCTCGGCAGCGCAGCGATGCGTTCGGTCGCCTGGCGTATGGTGTCGACCCAGCTTGCATCGCTGCTTGGCTGAACCGGTGCCATACGGGTGCTCATCGGCAGCGGCGGAAGCGACGGAAGCGGCGATATGGGCTGGCTGCGACGGCTGGCGTCGCGCCGATAATAGAAGGCCTCGCCGTGGTGGCAGACGTGGAATTCGTTAGACAGACCGCGCAGGTTTTCCGCGTGCCCCAGGAACAGATAGCCGTCGGGCGCCAGCGACCTTGCCAGGCGCCCGACGGCCGCCTGGGCCTGTGCCGGCGTGAAGTACATCAGCAGGTTGCGGCAGAAGATGATGTCGAAGCGTGCAGGCTGCCAGAAGGCAGCGTCGTCGTTGGCCAGGTTGAGCTGCTCGAAGCTGACGGACGACGTGATGTCCGGCAC
>JAFAKZ010000137.1 GCA_019234745.1 Burkholderiales bacterium | reverse complement strand
TACGAAACGACAATCGGATAGGAGGTATAGCAATGGATATCAATCCGCTGGATGAATCGGGCAAGCCCGTCGAATGGTGGTTTATCTATAAAGTGCCCCAGCTGTCGGGTGGGCGGGGCACCGCAGAAGCCAAGGGCTACGAGTACGCCTACTATGATGACCCGTCGGCCGACGTGATCAAGTCGCCCAATACCTTGGACCAGGATCAGGGCGCCCTGCGCCGTACGATCGACGCCATCTTCACGAAGCCGGCGCCCACCACGGGCTGGATTCTCTACAACGACGAAAAGCCGGCCTGCGCCGCGGGGCCGGACGACGGCGAACTGGGCCACACCAAGGGCCTGATCGCCTTCGACGTCGCCAGCAAGACGGCCTTGTGGATGCTGCACTCCTGGCCCAAATTCGTGAACCCGGACAGCACGCAGATGCCGACGCCCATGTACGGGCAGACTTTCATCTGCATCGCCCTCTCGCTGGAATCGGCCCAGGCGCTGGCACGGCAGATGGTCGTCTACCAGCAGCCGCAGGTGTACGAGTCCTACCTGCCCAGCGGCTTTCAAGACGACGCGCTGTGCCAATTGGCGCAGTCTGTCCAGGTCAACGCCACCGGCGCCGCCAATACCATCGACCTGCAGAGCCGCAACGGCAAGCTGCCCTTCAAGGTGATCGCCAAGAACCGCAATTGGGGCCGCGACTTCTGGAACGCCCTGGTCGGCCCCGTACTGCAGACGGACATCAATGTCGACACCTGGATACGCGGCAAGAACCAGATCCCGCCCGTCGCCGACACGGACGGCATCCACCGCGTCTACGACGTCAAGTACATCACGCTCAAGCCGCTGGGCCTGCCGTGGGCCTGGCCGGAGACGCTCGACCACGCCAAGTGGGCCGTGTCACACACGGACAACTGGGTTTGCGTAGGCGACATCAACCGCATGATTTCCCAGGAAAAGCGCGGCGGCTGCACCATCGCCTTCCAGGACCAGGCGCTGTGGACGCTGCTGAGCAAGACCGATCTGCTCGACGTGCCGTCCGGCATGGCCAAAGACGCCGCACAGGCACTCATCCGGAAGACCCATGTCGCGCCGACCGTTGCATGACATCGAGGGTGCTAGTCAATAGATTGGCAAAGGGTATGTACAACTTGCATACCCTTTTTCTTGGGCGAGGTCAGCGCACCAGATTCCACGCCACGAACAATATCCCCACCCCGATCGCGCCATCCAGGCAGCGCCAGGCCATGGGCTTGCGCAGGAGCGGCGCCAGCGCCTTGGCGCCGAAGGCGATGGCGAAGAACCAGACGAAGCTGGCGCTGACGGCGCCGGCGCCGAAGAACATCCGCCCTGCTCCTGGTTCGCGCGCACCCACCGTGCCTAGCAGCACCACCGTATCGAGGTAGACGTGGGGGTTGAGGAAGGTGAGCGTGAGCGTAGTAAGCAGCGCCTTGCCGAGCGCCTGTGCCGGCATCGCATGCACATCGCCCATCGCCTGCGGGTGCATGGCGCGGCGCAGGGCCTGGAAGGAAAACCAGACCAGGTAGGCGGCGCCCAGGTAGTTCACCACACGCAGCAATTCCGGCGCGCGGCTGATCAGGTCGCCCAGGCCCAGCAGGCCAGCGATGATCAGGATGGTGTCGGACAGCGCGCAGGTGAGCGCGATAGCGCCCGTATGCTCACGGCGCAGGCCCTGCTGCAGCACGAACGCGTTCTGCACGCCGATGGGCACGATGAGTGAGGCGCCCAGGGTGGCGCCGCGCAGGTAGGCCGTGGCTTCCATTTGCTTGCTCCGATGTCGATTGGCCCGAATCATCCGGCATCTTGCACATAAGCGCAGCGAATGTTGCTAAGCTTTCATTAGCAATTCTTAACAACTACCCTCATGCTCGACTACGCCCTACTCTCCGCCCTCTCCGCCGTCGCAGCACTTGGCTCCTTCGAGAAGGCGGCGCAGATGCTGCACGTCACGCCTTCCGCCGTCTCGCAGCGCATCAAGCTGCTGGAGGAGCGCATGGGCCAGGTGCTGATCATCCGCGGCCAGCCCTGCCGGCCCACGGAAGCGGGTGCCCTGTTGTGTGCGCATGCCGACCAGGTGCTACTACTGGAAGACGAATTGCGCGGCAAGCTGCCGCTGGCGCCCCTGTGGACGGATACGGGCCACGACTGGCCCAAGATCAAGGTGGGCGTAAACGCGGACAGCGTGGCGACCTGGCTGGTGAGCACGGTGGCCGAGTTCGCTGCCGAGCGGCGCGTGCTGGTGGACTTCGTGGTCGACGACCAGGACTATACGGCACCACTCTTGCGTGCCGGCACGGTGATCGGTGCCATCACGACGGCCGATACGCCCATCCAGGGCTGCCGCGTACAGGCGCTGGGCCGCATGCGCTACCGCGGTGTCGCCTCGCCCGCCTATGTGCAGCGTTATCTGCCGCACGGCCCCGTAGGGGCGGACCTGGCCGGCGCGCCCTGCCTCACCTTCAATCAAAAAGACATGCTGCAGGCCGACTTCCTGCTGCGCCTGGCGGGCGAGCCGCTGGCCCCGCCCAGCCACTGGCTGCCCGACTCCAACGGCTTTATCGCCGCCTGCCTGGGCGGCATGGCCTGGGGCATGGTGCCGGAGATGATGATCCTCGACGAACTGATGCGCGGGGATCTGGTCGACATCGCACCCGGCCAATACAGCGACGTGATGCTGTACTGGCAGTGCCCGCGCCTGGGCTTGCCGTTGCTGGAAGCGTTGACGGCGGCGATCGTGGCGGGTGGGCGGAAATATTTGATTGGCGATTAGCCGCCCCGCATTTCCAACCTAGGAAGAATCATGTCAATGACAATGGCATATTTAAGTATTTTATTGCAATGACAAAAACATACTCCCATCATACGAATCTTTCCCTAGACTAGGGTTCATACGGATTATTGCGGGGAGTAGGACCATGTGTGGAATTGTCGGCGCCATTGCGCAGCGTGATGTTGTAGGCCATTTGATCGACGGCCTGAAGCGGTTGGAATACCGTGGCTATGACTCTTCCGGCGTAGCTGTGCTGGCCGACGGTGCCATCCGCCGCGTGCGGCGCGTGGGCCGCGTGGCCGAGATGGAAACGGCCGCGCAGGCCGAGAACCTTCAGGGCCGCGTCGGCATCGGCCACACGCGCTGGGCCACGCACGGCGGCGTGACGGAGCCGAATGCCCATCCGCACATCTCGGGCAACGTGGTAGTCGTGCATAACGGCATCATCGAGAACCACGAGGCACAGCGCCAGCGCCTGCAGGGCCTGGGCTATACCTTCGAGTCGCAGACCGACACAGAAGTCCTCGCCCACCTCGTTCATCATCATCTGAAGAACACCAAGGGCGACCTATTTGCCGCCGTCGAAACGGCCGTACGCGAGCTACACGGCGCCTATGCCATCGCCGTCGCGTCGCTGGACCAGCCGGAACTGCTGGCCTGCGCGCGCATGGGCTGTCCGCTGCTGATCGGCCTGGGCGAAGGTGAAAACTTCGTGGCGTCGGACGTCTCCGCCGTCATTGCCGCCACGCGCCGCGTGGTGTTCCTGGAAGAAGGCGACGTGGCCGCCCTGACGCGCGACAGCGTGGTCATCCACGACGTACAGGGCAACAAGGTGGAACGTGCTGTGCACGTGTCCGACGTCTCGCTCGCCTCGCTCGA
>JAFAKZ010000038.1 GCA_019234745.1 Burkholderiales bacterium | reverse complement strand
CACCAAGGCCGTCGGCGCCAATAGATGGCGGTCGGCCAGCCCCGCCGCGATTTCGTCGAGCTGCGGGCGAAATGCCTTGTTGCCGATACCGACGAAGCGGGTGCGCAGGCTGGCGCTATGCAGGATGGCCTGCTGCAGCGGCGTCATATCGGGCGTGTGCGGCGCTGCGTTCACTATATTGAGGCCACTGGCCAGCATCAGCTTGTTGTCCTGCGCCAACTCCAGCATGGCTGCCCCCACGGCGCGGGGCGGGCCGCCGGCCAGATAGGCCGCTTCCACGGGCGTCAGCTTCGGGTTGGTCTGCCAGCTGTCCGAGTCGTCCAGCAGCCGGCGCACGATGCGCATAAGGATGGCCAGTACGACGTAGCCCACGATGGCGAGCAGGTAGAAGCACAGGAAGTTCGGCCCCGAGTAAGCCAGCACGTTCCAGCTGGCCGGATCGTCCATGCTGCAGCCGGACAGCGTAAGGGTGCCAAGCAGCACGGCCGCCAGCCGCTGCCAGCCCTGTGCAGCCGCAGCGAGCGGGCGCCAGCGGGGCAACAGCCAGTAGCGTGCCCGGTCCAGCCTTACGAAGTCGCTGTGCTGGTCCACGCGGGGCCAAATGTCCGTCGGTGCGTCCTCGCCAAACAGACGCCGGTAGGATGCCAGCGTGTCAGCATACTGCTGCGCGTGGCGCGCGTCGTCGCTGGCGCTGCCGTCGCCCGGCTCGTGATGCAGGGGCCGGCCCAGCACCTGCGGGCAGAAGCACTCCCAGTAGTTGCGCGTGCAGGTCAGGTGCAGATGCCAGGCCTGGTCGATGGCGTCCGACGGCGTCGCCACATGCCCGGCCGCTACCGCCAGGAAGACGAAGCGGCGATATTCCTCCACCACGCGACGCGCGTAGGCCAAGGTCCAGCCGTTCTGCCGGGCCAGCTTGGCGGAAAAGGGAATGGGGTCGTCCGGGCGGTCCAGGGAATGGGCCGCGATGCGCTTGTATAGCGCCCGATGGGCGTCGGAGAAGGCGTGTGGCATGGTGGGGCTCCGAAATGAAACGGGGCAATTGCCACATGGCACGATAACGCGGAATACAGGCGCCCGCCAGTGGGCTTATATTTCGCTTACGTGAATTTTGTCAGCCTGCGTTCAGATCGATTGAGGCATCATCGTCGGCGCCAAATTACAACGTCCTATTGCGTCGACCGCGCGATACGAGGAGAAAATCGATGCCCGCATTGCCGCGTTTTGCCCGTGCCCCGCTGTGTGCGCTGATCCTTGCCGCCGCCACCCAGGCTGCGCCCGTCAGCGTGAATCCCATCGAATCCGGCCCGCCCAGCGCCACGCAGCTCTATGTGAGCGCCACAGGCAGCACGGCGGACGCCGGCCAGGCGAAATCCGTCTGGGTCGCGGCCCTGCTGCCGGGCAATCCGTCCTTTTTCTTCCATACGCCAACGGGCTGGGCGGCCTGGAACGGCAGCACGCCGCCTGCGGCGCTGTTGACCACGACGACGGACACTGTCAGCTTCGACGCCCTGGGCGGGACGCTCAACCTGAGCAGCCTGGCCGGCGCGCAGGTCTACGTGGGCCTGGCGCAAAGCTGGTCGGAACTCTTGGCGAGCGGCGACTATGCGCTGGCCTATACCGTGCCGGCAGTATCCGCCCCCACCGCGACGGCCTATGTGGCCACCACGGGCAGCGACAACAACCCCGGCACGCAGGCCCAGCCCTGGCGCACCATCCAGCATGCGGCCGACACGGTGGCACCAGGCACCACCGTGTATGTGCGCGGCGGCACCTACGCCGAGCAGGTCAATATCCTGCACTCGGGCTCGGCCAGCGCCGGCTACACCACCTTCACGGCCTACCCGGGCGAGACGCCCGTCGTCGACGGCAGCAGCCTGCAGGCGGTTTCGGCCGGCCTATTCAACCTGCTCGACGTCAGCTATGTGCAGGTGAGCGGCTTCGAGGTGCGCAACTACACGACGAGCTCGGCCAATGTCACGCCGGCCGGCATCTTCGTCACGGGTGCGGGCGACCATATCGTGATCGCCAACAACTATGTGCACGACATCAGCACCACGGTGAACGACGCCAGCGGAAACGCCTTCGGCCTGGCCGTGTATGGCACGCGCGCACCGGCCTCGATCAACACGATCAGCATCACGGGCAATGAGCTGGCCCACCTGAAGACGGGCTCGAGCGAATCGATGTCCATCAACGGCAATGTGCAGTACTTCAGCGTGACGAACAACAAGGTGCACGACAACAGCAATATCGGCATCGACATCATCGGCTACGAGAGCGTAGCGCCCGACTCGAACTACGACCGCGCGCGCGACGGCGTGGTGAGCGGCAACACGGTGTACAACATCAGTTCCTACGGCAACCCGGCCTATGGCAACAACTACGGCGCGGACGGCCTCTACGTGGACGGCGGCACGCGCATCATTATCGAGCGCAATACGGTGAGCACATCCGACCTCGGCATCGAGGTGACCAGCGAGCACCTGGGCAGGCTGGCGGACTACGTGACGGTGCGCAGCAATGTGTTCTACAAGAACCTCGCCGTCGGCATGTCCATCGGCGGCTACGACGCCCAGCGCGGCGGCACCGACCACTGCAGCTTCGTCAACAACACGCTGTACGGCAACGACACGCTGCACAGCGGCTCGGGCGAGTTCGGCGTGCAGTACCACGCCACCAACAACGTGTTCGAGAACAATATCGTCTACGCCAACAGCCAGGGCGTGCTGTTCTCTGAGGTCACCAGCTATACGGCGGCGCCCGTGAGCTTCGACGGCAACCTGTATTTCTCGGCCGCCGCTGCGGGCCAGGAGAGCTGGACCTGGAATGGCGTGAGCCTCAATACCTTCGCCGCCTTCCAGGCTGCCACGGGCGGCGACGCCCATTCGCTGCACGCCGACCCGCAGTTCGCCAGCGCGGCCGGCGCCAACTTCCTGCCGGGCAAGACCTCGCCGGCCGTGAACGCGGGCCTAGCGCTGGGTACGGCGCTCCTGGGCAGCCAGGACTACGCGGGCAATGCGCGCGTGCAGGGCGCCGGGGTTGATATCGGTGCCTACGAGCAATAGCGGAGACGCCAATGCAGCTACTCGACATTCCCTTCGTCACCACCGACTGGTCGCAGATCCCCGTAACGGAACATAAGGGCGAGCAGGGCATGGCGCTATGGCGCACCCAGCAATTCGGCGCCGTCCGCGTACGCATGGTGGAATACACACCCGGCTATATTGCCGACCACTGGTGCGAGAAGGGCCATATCCTGCTCTGCCTGGAAGGCGAGCTGCTTACCGAACTGGCTGATGGGCGCCTATTCACGCTCAAGCCCGGCACGAGCTACCAGGTAGCCGACCAGGCGGAGCCGCACCGTTCGCGCACTAGCGTGGGTGCCAAGCTGTTCATCGTCGATTAGCGTCAGGGCGTCTTGCTGCGTGCATAGTCGCGCCAAGCCAGCAGCGCCGCGTCGAGCGCGCGGTCCACGCTGCCGTCCTGGCGCAACGCCTGCAGGCGCAGGTCGAAGGCCGGGATCAGCTTGCGGCAGGGCGACTTGCGGCTGAAGCCGTTGAATACGTCCTCGTGGGCCACAAGCGGCATGCGCGCCACGATCTGCTTGTCCCAGCCCTTTGCAGCGAGAAAGGCCCGGCCCGTCTGGTAGCCGGTCAGGTAGTACTGCGTCAGATGACGGTGCAGATCGCTAAAGCCGTGCTCCATATCGGTCGCGTAGATGGGGTGCAGCTTGGCCTGCAGGAATGCATCGAAATCGCCGCCGTAGCGGTCGCCATTGCTGGCCCCAACCCGCGCGTTGGTCAGATCGTCCCACTGGGAATAGGGCATGGGTTCGCCCAGGTCGACGAAGGCGGCCGTAGGATTGTCGCTGAACGGCTCGCCCTCGAATTCCATATAGGCTTCGCGCTCCGGCGTACGGCGCAACGCCACCACCATGTCGACGGACCCGAACTCGGCCGATTTCAGCACGCGGTTCCACGGTCCTACATAACGCGCCTCGCCCGACACGCCCAGGGCGGCCAGGATGCGGTTGGTGATCTCGATGGAGGCACCCACAAGCTTGCCGTTCTGCTCCCAATGGAAGGGTGGGTAGTCGGGGTTGGCTGTGTAGACAAGGTGGTTGCACTCCCCCTGCGCAGCTACCGCCACACCGGCCAGCAGCAGTCCGCCTAGGCAGAGTACTTTGACCACTCGCAACAAGGCGCGGGCAGGACCAAGGGACGGGCAGAAGAGGCAGGTATACATTCCCTAAGAATATATTGTCGCCCCTGCGCTGCAACACCTTTGATACGGGTGCCAACATGGATGCTACACATGTGTCGTGCAGGGCGGCGCCTTGCAACGCAACTGACTTTTGGGCGTATGATCGAAACACGGGTTCACCATATACCGGGTCGCATGGCGACCCATGCAGTGGATGCGCGAGAGGAAACCCGATGTGGCGGACGGATGTACCGGAGGCGGCAACGGCCCCGGCCAGAACCTGGCAGATTCGTGAGATCAACGCGGCATCGAACGCGGAGGTTACGCTCGTTGCGCAGCGCATGCGGCAGACCTTGATCGAGGTGGAAGGGGAGCAGGTCGGCACGGCCCTCTACACCATGGACTGGCTCATCGAGCGCGTACGCTGGCACCTCGACCCGGCACAATGCAAGGCCCGCATCTTCCTGGCCGAGAATGGCGACGGCTTTATCGTCGGCCACACCATCGTACGTATTGAGCACGATGACGCAGGCAAGCCTTTCGGCCTGATCTCCACCACCTATGTGGAACCGACTTCCCGCCGCCTTGGCATCGCCACCGACCTGCTGGCGCAAGGCGAGGCTTGGATGCGCGCGCAGCAGCTGACCGAATCGGCCACCTGGACCTCGTCCACCAATAAGAAGCTGATCAAGCTGTACGAGGGTTACGGCTACGCCATTACCGAGCGCGGCGACAACGACCTGACCGGAACGCCCATGGTGCGGCTTAGCAAGCGGCTGAGTCCAGGCTGAGCTGCCGCTTGGCCGCAAGACGCTCTTGACCCGCAAACGCAGCACCACGATCATTGCCGCCTGCCGGCCGGCGCTACCCTTGCGCGCCCGCTTCTGCGATCATCCCGCCGGCTGAATTGTCGAATTTCCGAGCTGTCATGTCCGATATCACCACCGAAGACGAAAACCTGCCCATCGACGTCGTTGAAGAAGCGACGGACGAAGCGGAAGCCGAAGCGCCTGCCAGGGAAGGCGAAGGCGGCAATCTGCCGCCGCCGCCCAGCCTGAGCGACTTTGCCTCCGGCGACCCCGTGCCACTGGGCCGCTACGCCGAGCGCGCCTACCTGGAATACGCGGTATCCGTCGTCAAGGGCCGGGCGCTGCCCGACGTGTGCGACGGCCAGAAGCCCGTGCAGCGCCGTATCCTGTATGCCATGCACGAGATGGGCCTGGGGCCGACGGCCAAACCGGTGAAGTCGGCGCGCGTGGTCGGCGAGGTGCTGGGTAAGTTCCACCCACACGGCGATACCTCTGCCTACGACGCCATGGTACGCCTGGCGCAAGAATTCACCATGCGCTACCCGCTGGTGGACGGCCACGGCAACTTCGGCAGCCGCGACGGCGACGGCGCAGCCGCCATGCGTTACACGGAAGCGCGGCTGACCAAGATCGCCGAGCTGCTCTTGAGCGAAATCGATATGGGCACGTCGGACTTCGTGCCCAACTACGACGGCGCCTTCGAGGAACCTAAACTCCTGCCGGCGCGCCTGCCCATGCTGCTGCTCAACGGCGCCTCGGGCATCGCGGTCGGTATGGCCACGGAAATCCCGCCGCACAATCTGCGCGAGGTGGCCGACGCTGCCGTGGCGCTGATCCAGAAGCCCTCCATGTCGATTGCCGAGCTGCTCGACATCGTGCAGGGCCCGGACTTCCCCGGCGGCGGACAGATCATCTCGGCGCGCGAGAACATCGTCGCCGCCTATGAGGGCGGCCGTGGCTCGCTGGCCGTACGGGCGCGCTGGAAGATCGAAGAACTGGCGCGCGGCCAGTGGCAGCTGGTGATCACGGAGCTGCCGCCCAATACGTCTTCCCAGAAGGTGCTCGAAGAGATCGAGGACCTGACCAATCCGAAGATCAAGAAGGGCAAGAAGGCGCTCACGCAGGAGCAGGTGCAGCTCAAGCAGCTGCTCCTGTCGCAGCTCGACACGGTGCGCGACGAATCGGGCAAGGACGTGGCCGTACGCCTCGTGTTTGAGCCAAAGTCCTCGCGCCAGAGCCAGGACGAGTTTGCCAATATGCTGCTCACGCACACGAGCCTGGAGGGCACGTGTCCGATCAATATGGTGGCCATCGGCATCGACGGCCGGCCGCAGCAGAAATCGCTCAAGCAGCTGATCGCGGAGTGGGTGCAGTACCGCTTCGCCACCGTGCGCCGCAGGACAGCGCACCGCCTGGGGCAGGTGGACGACCGCATCCATATCCTCGAAGGGCGGATGATCGTCTACCTGAACATCGACGAAGTCATCCGCATCATCCGCGAATCGGACGAGCCGAAGTCCGCGCTGATGGCCGCCTTCAACCTGAGCGAGCGGCAGGCCGACGATATCCTGGAAATCCGCCTGCGCCAGTTGGCCCGCCTCGAAGGCATCAAGATCGAGCAGGAGCTGGCCAAGCTGCGCGACGAGAAGGGTGAGCTGGAGCATCTGCTGGGCAACGAAGGCGCCATGCAGAAGCGCGTGGTCAAGGAGATCCGCGACGACGCAAAGACCTATGGCGACGACCGCCGCACGCTGATCGAAGCCACCGAGAAGGCCAGCGTGAGCGTGGCCGTGGTGGACGAACCGCTGACGGTAATCCTGTCGGAAAAGGGCTGGATACGCAGCCGCAATGGCCACGGCGTGGATACCCAGGTGCTCACCTTCAAGGAAGGCGATGCGCTCATGGCCGCCATCGAATGCCGCTCAGTGGACACGGTGGCGCTGTTTGGCTCGGACGGCCGCGTCTACAACCTGCTGGCGGGCAACCTGCCGGGCGGGCGCGGCGACGGCGTGCCGATTGCGTCGCTCATCGACATCACGCCCAAGACGCGCATACTGCAGGTGTTCGCCGCCAAACCGGAACAGGCCATCCTGGTCGCCGGCGCCAGCGGCTATGCCTTCCACTGCGAGTTCAAGGACCTGCTCACGCGCCAGAAGGCAGGCAAGGCCTTCGTCTCGCTGGACGAGGGCGAGGACCTGCTCAAGCTCGCGCCATTCACGCCAAGCGAGAGCAATCTCGTGTGCTGCCTGTCGGCTTCCGGCAAGCTGCACGCCTTCCC
>JAFAKZ010000028.1 GCA_019234745.1 Burkholderiales bacterium | reverse complement strand
AATGGCGATCGGACGCTGCGCGAATTCGGTTGTCTTGGTTTCCGCTTGATCCGGCTTGAAGTCCAGCACATGCAGGCCGCGGCCAACGCCCGACTGGTTGATTTCGGTGATCAGCGTTTCCATTTCGGCCTTGTTCGGTAGCTGCTTGAGCAGGGCACCAAAGGACTGTTGGATGTCGACCAACTGTTCCTTGTATGCCTCGAGCCCGATCGCCTTGGCCTTTTTGTCGAGGAAAGCTTGCTTCAATTCCGCTTCCTTGGCCTGGCCGTCCCTGAGCTCGGTACGTTGGCCGTCCAGCAGCAGGAAGTAGCCGAGCACGATGATGACGGCGGTGATCAGGCCCAGGATGCCGAGCTGGATCACGGCAGGCCAGTTGCCGATATCCTTGGGGTCGAGCCGGCGCAGTTCTTCCATATTCATTTGGCGGCCCCTCCAGGTGCTCCTGCTGCCGGCTTGCCCTTGGCATCCTTGCTGGTGTCCACTTGCTCGCGCATGATCTTCACCGTCAGATTGAAGTGACTGACCGGCTGTCCATTGACCGTGGTCGCGCTACTTTGGATCAGGTTTGGCGATTCGTGCGTGAACACGGTCGAGTCGGCAAGGCTGCGCATGAACGTGGCGACGCGAGCGTTGGACTGCGCATTGCCGCTGATCGTCAGGACGTCGTCCTTTTGCGATACATCCGTCAGAAAGACGCCTTCCGGCGTCTGGCGGGTGAGCTGGTCGAGAATCTTGACGGACTCGGAGCGGTTGGCCTGCAGGCGCTCCACCACCTTCTTGCGGTCGAGCAGCGCCTGCCGTTCCTTCTTCAGCGTCTCGATTTCCGCAATCTGCTTGTCGAGCTTGGCGTTTTCGTCGGACAGGAACTGGTTGCGCGAATCCTGAGTCGAGATCAGCGTGCTGAGCCAGACATACGACATGCCGATGACAACCGCGCCGACCAATGCCGCGCCCGCAGCCAATACGACGAAACGGGTCATCCGCGCCTTGCGTTTTTCCTCGCGGTGCGGAAGCAGGTTAATGCGGATCATGGATCAAACCTCCGCAGCGCCAGGCCGCAGGCGATCAATAGGGAAGGCGCGTCGAGCAAGAGCTGGCGGGTCTTGATCCGGCTCGATTGACTCATGTTCAGGAAGGGGTTGGCGATCATGGTGCTGACCTGGGTGCGGCTTGCCACCACTTCGTCCAGACCCGGAATTACGCTGCAGCCACCTGCCAGCAGGATGTGGTCCACCGTGTTGTACTGGGTGGACGTGAAGAAGAACTGCAGGGCGCGCGAAATTTCCAGTGCTAGCGAGTCCATGAAGGGCTGCAGCACTTCCGGCTCGTAGTTGTCGGGTAGGCCGCCGTTGCGCTTCGCTGCTTCCGCTTCTTCCGAGGACAGGCTGAATTTGCGCTGGATGTCTTGCGTCAACTGGTTGCCGCCGAAGGCCTGTTCGCGCGAGTAGATTTGCTGGCCGTCGCGCAACACATTGATGTGCATCATGGCCGCGCCGATGTCGACAATGGCCACGGTCTGGTCGGCGCCGTTCTCCGGCAGCTGGCGCTGGATCAATTCGAAGGCGGCCTGCGTGGCAAAGGATTCGACGTCCATCACCATGGCTTTCAGGCCTGCTGCCTCCACGGCGGCGACACGGTCTTCCACCTTTTCCTTGCGCGACGCGGCAATGAGCACTTCAACCTCGTCCGGCGTGGCGGGCGAAGGGCCGAGTACCTGGAAATCCAGGTTCACTTCATCAAGCGCAAAAGGGATGTACTGGTTCGCTTCCGTCTCGACCTGAAGGCCGAGTTCGCTCTCCGTCTGCCCGGCGGGGACGGTAATTTTCTTGGTGATGACGGCAGCGGCCGGCAGTGCGAGGCCGGCGTTCTTGATACGCGTACCCAGCACGCGCCATGCGCGCTTGACGGCCTCACCCACCGCCTCTAGATTGACGATGTTGCCGTCTGTTACAGCCTCCTTGGGCAGGGGCTCGATGACATAGCGCTCCAAGGTCAAGTGCTTGCCGACCTCGGAGAGTTCGACCATCTTGACCGCCGAAGTGCTGATGTCGACCCCGATCAGGGGGGGCGATTTCGGCTTCAGGAAATCGAGATTCAACTTGAATTTCCTTTACAAATTAGGTCAGTAGGAGATTTTTATAGGAATTTACGTTAAATCCTAGCAGCCGAACTAACGGGTGTAAAGACGATTTATGCATTTATTCTAAAATTGCAGCATAGGACAAATGCGGTGTTGGATAAGGCATACGCTTCAAGTAGTCTGCAATGCCGTTGTCAAATTCAGCACTACCACAAACGCCGCTACGGAAATGATGGTGGCGAATAGCGCAGCTGCGGCAGCGAAACGGGGGCGAAGAACATGGTCTTTTTCAAAGCGAAGCGCCGGCGCACCGGGATGATCTACCCCTAAACAACTGTCACCTCGGCATCGAATTAGGTGGGTAGTCGTGATTACCTGCCGCTAATTCAAAATCGCGGAAAGTACGCTTCTTGATGATACGTCGCTGGCTTCTGTTTCTTGTCGGATTTGGCCTCTTGCTGCTCATCATTGCGGCATCGGCCGTCGCCGGGCTGATTGCCGTCACCTACCCACGCCTGCCTTCGCTCGACATACTGACCGATTACCGCCCCAAGATTCCACTCCGAGTCTATACGGCCGATGGAGTACAGATTGGCGAGTTCGGCGAAGAGCGGCGTGCCTTCGTCAAGGTGCAGGATGTGCCGAAATTGATGAAGCAGGCCATTCTCGCGGCCGAGGACGAGCGTTTCTACGAGCACGGCGGCATCGACTACATGGGCGTAATGCGGGCGGCTATTGCCGATATCTCGTCCGGCCACGCGCAGTCCGGTGCCAGCACCATTACCATGCAGGTGGCGCGCAATTTCTTCCTGAGCAGCGAAAAGACGTTCAAGCGCAAATTCAACGAGGCGCTCTTGGCGATCAAGATTGAGCGCAGCCTGAGCAAGGACCAGATTCTCGGCATCTACATAAACCAGATATACCTGGGCGAGCGTGCCTACGGTTTCGCCTCTGCCGCACAAATCTATTTCAACAAATCGCTCAGTCAGCTCACCGTCGGCGAGATGGCCATGCTGGCCGGCTTGCCCAAGGCGCCCTCGAACTTCAATCCTGTCAGCAATCCGGCCCGTGCACGCCTACGCCAGCAATACGTGCTGCGCCGCATGCACGAGTTGAATTTCATCGACGATGCGCAATTCGCGGCTGCCAGCGCCGAGGTGCTGCAGGTGCACCACGCCACCGACAACTTCGCCCTGCATGCCGAGTTCGTAGCGGAGATGGTGCGCGAAACGTTGTACGAGAAATACCACGATGCCGCCTACACGGACGGCTACAGCGTGTATACGACGATCCAGTCTGAAGATCAGCAGACAGCCTACGAGGCCGTGCACCGCGGCGTACTCGACTACGACCGCCGTCACGGCTACCGCGGGCCCGAGGGTTTCGTGAATCTGCCCAGCAATGGCAAACCCGATGACGTATGGCTGGAAGATGCCCTGGGCGACATCGACGATGTGGACGACCTACGCATCGCCGTCGTACTGGCCGTCGAGGACAAGCGCGTGCGTGCCGTACTCAAGTCGGGTCAGGAGGTGGTAATCGAGGGCAAAGGCCTGCAGTTCGCCAATCGCGCCTTCAGCGAGAAGCTGACGCCGGCGCAGCGCATCCGCCCCGGCGCGCTGATTCGTATCCAGGTATTGGGAGATGGCTGGCAGATCCTGCAGCTGCCGGAGGCGGAGGCAGCCTTTGTTTCCATGGACCCGCAAAACGGACGCATCCGTTCGCTCGTCGGCGGCTTCGATTTCGATCGCAACCACTTCAACCACGTCACCCAGGCCTGGCGCCAGCCAGGCTCGAGCTTCAAACCTTTTATCTACTCGGGCGGCATTGACCGTGGCTTTACGCCCGCTACCATGATCAACGATGCGCCACTGGTAATCGATCCGGCGCTCTTGGGCGGGCAGCATTGGGAGCCGAAGAACTTCGACGGCAAGTTCGAAGGCATGATGACCATGCGCATGGCGCTGACCAAGTCCAAGAACCTCGTATCCATCCGCATTCTCAAGGCCATTACGCCGGAGTTCGCCCAGACCTATATCACGCGCTTCGGCTTCGAGGCCAAGAACCACCCGCCCTATCTCACCATGGCGCTGGGCGCGGGCAGCGTGACGCCGCTCCAGATGGCAGAGGGTTATTCCGTGTTCGCCAACACCGGCTTTCGCGTGCGGTCCTTCCTGATCGACCATATCGACGACGTGCACGGGCGCGTATTGGCCAAGATGCAGCCGGACGAGGCGGGCAAGACGGCGCCTCGTACGTTGGATGAGCGCAACGCTTTTATCATGACCAGCATGATGCACGACGTGACCCGTTTCGGCACGGCGGCCCGCACGAACGTGATGGGGCGCAACGATCTGTCGGGAAAGACGGGTACCACGAGCGATTTCCACGATGCCTGGTTTGCCGGATATCAGCCAAGCCTAGTCGCCGTAACATGGCTGGGGTACGATCAACCACGCTCCTTGGGTGGCATGGAGACAGGTGCCCAGGCGGCGCTGCCCATGTGGATCAGCTATATGAGCAAGATGCTCAAAGGCGTGCCCGACTATAAATATGCCGTTCCCGATGGCGTTATCGCCCAACATGTCCAGGGCCCGCACGGCCCTTACACGGAGTACTTCCTGGCCGAATACCCACAGACGAATCCGGAACTCGAACTGGACAACGGATCGAGCGCCGCACCGCAGGTCATCGACGAAGGCGTGAAGAACCAGTTGTTCTGATCCGATAGCAACGCATGATGCAAGCGGATGCCGCACGGGACCTCCGGTGGCATTTGCAGAGAGGGTGACCATGACTAGCAAGGAACGCTCACCCCGGGGTGCACGGGAGCATATCGCGCAGCTCGCTGCGCGCCTGATGGCCCAGGACCATATCGACGACTTTGCCATGGCCAAGCGCAAGGCCATCCGCCAGCTTGGCCTGCCCGAGGGCAAGAACCTGCCTACCAATGGTGAGATCGAACTGGCGCTGCGCCAATATCGGGAGCTGTATCAGCCCGAGCACGGCCACGTGTTGACCGAGTTGCGCCGCATCGCCCTGCAGGTGATGGAGCGCTTCGGCGAGTTCAAGCCCTACCTCACGGGCTCCGTGCTGAGTGGCCGGGCCGGGGCGCATTCCGATATCAACTTGGTGATTTATACCGACAACGCCAAGGCGATCGAGGTGTTCTGCCTGAACAAGGGTATCGACTACAAGCTCGAAGGCGGTGCCGAGGCAGCATACGCGACCCTGGCCTTCGAGGTGGACGGCAGCACGGTGCGTCTGTCCGTGCGACCGCGCAACGACGAACGGCTGTGGGTACGCGGCACGACGGAAGCGCATGAGAGGGCGCGGGCGGACCAGGTGGAGGCCCTGATAGCCGGCTAAGGCTACGTTTTGTGGCGAGCCGTCAATTCTCACCAAAACCTAATGTAACGATTGCAGCTTTCGCACATAATACATTCACCATGAATGTTGCCAGCCCACCTTTGATGACCGATGAGTTGCCGCTCCGCGTAGAAGCGGAGGAGTTGGCCGGGTCCGAGCAGCTCCGCGTCACCGACGCCGGGGAAATCCGCGTGCTGCTGCAGCGGGTTGCCGAGCATCACGAGTTCACCTGCCTCTATGTCGACGCGTCGGACCGCTTCGCCTTGAGTTCCGTGCTCGGTCTGAACGGCGAGCAGTTGATCCTCGACATGCCGAATCACCCCATGCGCAGCGAAGTATTGTCGGTCGACAAATTGTTCTGCGTTTCCTCGCTGCAGCGCGTGAAGCTGCAGTTTGAAGTACGCACGCCGCGCATCGTGGACTGGAACGGCCAGGCTGCCATTGGCACCAGCCTGCCCGATCATGTCTTGCGCCTGCAGCGGCGCGACTTCTACCGCCTCACCGTGCCGCTGGGCCAGCCGCTGTCCTGCTTTATACCGAGCGGGCATGGCGACGAGGTGGAAATCTCGCTGGTCGACATCAGCGTGGGTGGGGTTGGGATATTGGGCTTTGTACCCGGCCTGCGCTTAACGCCAGGCGCACACTTCCACGGCGTCCGCATCGAGCTGCCGGGCACAGGTACCGTGATGTGCGATATGGAAATTCGTTCCAGCTTCGATGTCACCCTGCGCAACGGCATTCGCACCGTACGCATAGGTGGGCAGTTTGTGAATCCGAACAGTGCCACGCAGTCATTGGTACAGCGCTATATCACCCGTATCGAGCGCGAGCGGATTTCGCGCGGCGGGGGAGACCAGTAGGGAAGCGAAAGCTGTAATCGCTTATGCAGCGCAAGTACCCTGCATCGCCTCCAGCAACGCCAACTTCTTATGCCGTGGCAGCTTCTTGAGTGCCGCTTCCCGTTTGAGGGCAGCCGAGCGATCAGCACACCGTTCCCAGTACACCAGCGCTACTGGCAACCGGCTGCGCGTGTAGCGACTTGCCGTGCCGGCCTGGTGGCGGCGCAGGCGCTGCGCCATGTCGTTGCTGGCACCCGCATACAGGCTGCCGTCCACACAGCGTAACAGGTAAACGCCCCATTGCTTGGTCGGTGCATCCATCGGTTCAGAACATGCCATAGGCGATGCCTGCGGCCATCGTCTGGCCCAATTCTTCGCAGCGTGCCAGGGCGTCGGCATCCGGTTCGCCGCGTACGATCACAGCCTCCATGGCAGGCTTGAGGGGGTAACCGCGGGCGATGCGTTCGATGGCTGCGACGGCGCCTGTGCCATCGTTGCCGGCACTGACGAATACGGCGTAGGGCAGGCCCTCCACGCGGCCTTGCGCCGGGTAGAAGGTGCGGTCGAAGAAGTCCTTTACCGCGCCCGCCATATAGCCGAAGTTCTCTGGCGTGCCCACGATCAGGCCGTGACACCACAACAGATCGTCCAGGCTCGCCTCAAGAGCCGGCAGGCGGCGTAGCTCCACCTCGTCCGCCAGCGCGCTTGCACCGCGGCAGACGGCGTCGGCCAGCTGCGCGGTATGACCCGTCTGGCTGGCGTAGATGAGGAGCAAATGGCGCATTGGGACTATAGTTGATTCTTGTGTCGTGCCTACCATGTTACCAAACGTTAACGGACCCCTAGACATAGAGCCATGTACTACACCGTAGAACAATTGCGCGCGCTGGAGACCAAGAACGCTACGCTGGAAGATCTCCTGATGGCCCGCGCCGGGCGGGCGGCGGCGGACTTTATCGGCCAGCGCTTTGGCAAGGCGCGCCCCATTCTGTGCATGGCGGGACCGGGCAATAACGGTGGCGATGCCCTGGTCTGCGCACGCCTGCTGAAGTCCTGGGGACACCCGGTGGACGTGGTGATGCCGGACGCCGAACGCCCCATGCCACGCGACGGCGAAAGGGCGCGCGAGGCCTGGCTGCAGGACGGCGGCACGATCTACCACGCTATCTCGGACACGCGCTATCTTGCCGTGGTCGACGGCCTGTTCGGCATAGGCTTGAACCGTGCGCTGGAGGCGCGCTGGCAGCGCGTGCTGGACCAGGTCAACGCACTACGGCGACCCGTACTCTCGCTCGACGTGCCCACCGGCGTGCATGCCGATACAGGCGCCCTGCTGGGCAAGCCCATCCGCGCGACCTGGACCCTCTCTTTCATCGGCCCTGCGCGGGGCCTGGCGACGGGAGCGGCGATGGACTACGTGGGCGAACATCACTGGGACGCGCTGGGCCTGGCTCTGCCGCCCGCGCAAGTCCAGCGTTGCGGCGATGCCAGGTTGGAGGCGACCTTGGCCCGCGCCCGCGATACGCACAAGGGCGTGTTCGGTACGGTCAGCGTCCTGGGCGGTGCCGATGGCATGGTGGGTGCTGCGCTGCTGGCTGGGCGCGCGGCGCTGCGCTCGGGGGCGGGCAAGGTGGCCGTCGGCCTGCTCGCCGCCATGCGGCCGACACTGGACTTCGACCGCCCGGAGCTGATGCTGCACGGCGCGGGTGAACTGGCGCTGCAGGAGCACGGCGTGCTTGTCGTGGGACCGGGCCTGGGCCAGGCGCGCGAGGCGGCTGCCCTGCTGCGCCGTTCGCTGCAGCATCCGGGCATGTTGCTGCTTGATGCCGATGCCTTGAACCTGATTGCCGCCGACAACACGCTGGCCGAACTGGTAAGGCGGCGTCAGGGCGCTACCATCGTTACGCCGCACCCGAGCGAGGCGGCGCGGCTGTTGGGCACGACCACCGAAGAGGTACAGAAGGACCGCTACACGGCAGCGCATCAGTTATCTGTCGGTCTGCATGCCATCGTGGTGCTCAAGGGGGCGGGCAGCGTCGTTTGCGAGGTCGAGCGCATTGCCGTCAACGAGAGTGGCAGCGCGGCGCTTGCCAATGCGGGGCAGGGCGACGTGCTGAGCGGCATTATCGGCGGCCTGTTGGCGCAGGGTATCCAGCCCTGGGCTGCTGCTCGGCTGGGTTGCTATCTGCATGGTGCGGCGAGCGATTACCTAGCCCGTGACGGGCGGCGTCACGTAACCTTGGCGGCCGATGTGGTCGAGGCGCTACCGGCCGTTCTGCAATTTTGACGTTTGCCGCTGATACGCTGCTTACCGCCTACCGTCGTCGCCAATATCCGACTGCCTAGACAGCATGCCAAAATGACCGATTGCCTTATAGAAGAATGAAAAAGCGCGATGCAATCGAATAAGGACTGGCTGGAACGTAGCCGCCGGGCCGTATGGCACCCCTGCACACAGATGAAGCGGCATGAGACGCTGCCCATCGTCCCCATCGAGCGCGGTGACGGCGCATGGTTGATCGACTTCGAGGGCAAGCGCTATTTCGACGGCGTCAGCTCCTGGTGGGTCAACCTGTTCGGCCACGCCAATCCGCGTATCAACGCTGCCATCACCGATCAGCTCGGCAAGCTCGAACATGTGATCCTGGCCGGCTTCACGCAGCGGCCCGTGGTGGAGTTGTCGGAACAGCTCGCCGAACTGACGGGCCTGGGCCACGCCTTCTACGGTTCGGACGGCGCCTCGGCCACGGAAATCGCGCTCAAGATGTCCTTCCACTACTGGCGCAACCAGGGGCGCGAGGCGAAGTGCGAGTTCGTGAGCCTGGACAACAGCTATCACGGCGAGACGCTGGGCGCCTTGAGCGTGACGGACGTGCCCCTGTTCCGCGACACCTATGCGCCGCTGCTGCGCAGCTCGCACCGTGTGACCTCGCCCGACTGGCGCCTGGCCGAAGCAGGGGAGTCGCCCGAGGCGTATGCCCTGCGCGCCGCGCAGGCTGTCGAAACCCTGTTCCAGGCCCGTGCCAACCAGATTGCCGCCATCATCGTAGAGCCGCTCTGCCAGGGCGCGGCCGGCATGGCCATGTATCACCCGGCCTATCTCGCACGCTTGCGACAGCTGTGCGACGAGTACGAGGTGCACCTGATCGCGGATGAGATCGCCATGGGTTTCGGCCGCACTGGCACGATGTTCGCCTGCGAACAGGCGGCGATCAAGCCGGATTTCATCTGCCTATCCAAGGGCATCACGGGTGGCTATCTGCCCCTATCGTGCGTGCTGACGCGCGACGAAATCTACGCGGCCTTTTATCACGATGACGTGACGCGCGGCTTTTTGCATTCGCATAGTTATACGGGTAATGCGCTCGCTTGCCGGGCCGCATTGGAGGTGTTGAGCCTATTTCGCGACGATGCCGTATTGCAGAGCAATCTCCGGAAGGGCTTGGATGTAGCCGATCTATTCGAGCAGATCCAAGCGCATCCACGCGTAAGACACGCACGGCATCTGGGCATGATTTGGGCCTTCGATGTGGCGGATGCTGAGTCCGGATTTTCCGGACGCTGGTTCGAAGCCGCGCTGGCGCAGGGTCTGCTGGTTCGCCCTGTGAATAATACCGTGTATATCATGCCGCCTTATATCGCTTCTGTCGCGGAGTTGCGGCAGGTTTTTAATACTTTACTTATGTTGCTCGATTCCGGGCTAAAGTAGCGGCATGTGCATTGCGTTACAGCGTGATTCGTCTACGCTGTAATTTGTTTTCGTGTGCTGTCCGTCTGGATTGCCTATAAAAACAACCAGGAAACGTTTGCTTCAAATCCATGTCGATTGCGCTCAATGTGCCCGAACCGATTGCGGGCCGTAATATCACTGTCGAAACGAATCCCAAGGCAGTCAAAGCTTGGCTGGTATCCCTGCCGCCAGCCAACTTGCTGGAAACATCGCGCGCCATTTTCGATGCACTGACCACGTTGAACCGCATCAAGCTCGATGGTGATGCGCGACTCAAGCTGCTGGAACACTACAAGGTTGCCATCGACATGCTCGATGCGCCACTGGAGGCTGCTTATACAGCGGCTGCGCTGCCGGCCAAGGAAAAGACCAAGCAGGCGGCAAACCTTGCGCGCAACCTGCAACTGGAGTTGGCCAACGGCTACAAGCTGGTGCTGGTGGAGCGGCTGGCCGCGCGCTTCAGTTTCGGCAATCGGCAGATTCCCGAGCTGATCCAGCAACTGCTGGGCATCTATATGAAGCTCATGTGGGTGTGCTGCAAGAGCTACGCGCCCGTTCCCGAAGGTGCGTGGAAGGAAGTGCATGCCCTGTTCCATTACGCGATCCAGAACAAGCTGATCGACCAGCCCGAGGGTGGCGACCATCCGATCAAGACGATCGGCGGAGTCTACAAGCAAATACTGCTGCTGGCCCTGAGCGACCCCTACCGCTACCATCCGGCCGAGCATGACAAGATCCACGACCTGATCAAGAGCTACGGCGCGGCCGCACAATTCCAGCCCTTGGGCAACACGCCCAATCCGGCGGGTTTCTTCCTGATCCGGCTGGACTCGGACGAGCCGCCTGCCTTCCTGGGGCAGAAGCCGCTCGATGTACAGCCGACGGCTGCCATCCTGCTCGACACGATGGAAATGGCCAAGCATCTGCACAAGGCCCTGCACGCTGTCGAGCAGAAGGTGACGACGACCAGCGACAAGGCAAAGGCGCAGGCCTGGATCGACCTGTTGCGGCGTGTGACGCGGCAGTGGAGCATCGCGCCCAAGCGCGTATTCCAGCGCATCCGTGCCAACAGTCGTGTGGAAGTGGCGGGCGGCTTGCGTTTGACGGCCTATTACGTCAACGGCGCCAAGCCGTTGCTGCAGCCACTCGTATTGAACGACCCGATAGGCGAGAACAACGGGCCCATCACCCTCACGGGTGGCTTGTATAACCCGCCGGACAACTGGGTGGTGCTGAATG
Organism: Burkholderiales bacterium; assembly: GCA_019234745.1. Classification (GTDB taxonomy): domain Bacteria; phylum Pseudomonadota; class Gammaproteobacteria; order Burkholderiales; family Chitinimonadaceae; genus JAFAKZ01. The sequence goes on along the minus strand of JAFAKZ010000028.1, from coordinate 9,355 downwards.
AAAGCCCCGGTGGCTACGCCCTACGCATGAACCCCGTGCCGCAGAATTGCGTGTATCGTATCGGCGACATCGTGGGCCTGCGTGCGGAGGGGCAGGAGGGCTGGATGATCGCCACCATCCGCTGGCTGCAGACCAGCGTGGACGGTGATGCCATCGAAATCGGCGTGCAGGTGTTTGCGCCCAAGGGGCAGGCTGCGCTGATCCGCCCGACCATTGCACACCAGGAAGCGAGCTTCCTCCCGTGCCTGGTATTGCCGGAAGTGGCGGCCATCAAGCAGGCGCCGCTGATCGCCGCCCCGCGAGGCACGTTCTCTGCCATGCGCGAACTGGCGCTGTACAACGATGACGGCGAGCGCGTCGTGCGTGCCACCAAGCTCAATGAGCAAGCCATCGGGTATGAACTGTTCGAGTTCACCGAGAGCCCCGGTACTCGTTAGCACATTGCCCTATATCTTGGCGGGCGCGGCAGCGGCACTCTGGCGCAGCAGGTCCGCCAGGCTCACGCTCATCACCTCTTCCAGACGACCGAAGCGTTCCACCAGCGCCGTGTGCACGGCATCGCCCGTGTAGCCGCCCACGAGCGGCCGTGTCACCAGCATATGGTAGAGCTCCTTGAGCGTAATACGCTCCAGTGCCGTGGCCAACACCCAGGCGTCCGAGCGTGTGGGTTGCACCCAGCCCTTGTCCGACATCCGCTGCAGCAGCTCGTGCAATTCATCCAGCCCCAGCGACAGGCTGCGGCGCAGCGATTCCAGCGTGGGTGTCACGCCGGCGCGGCGCGCTTCATCCAGCTTGAACAGGAGGCGCACGGCATCATATAGGCGCTGGCCGCCATGCTGGCGCCGCCGCCAAGCCTCGCCGTGCCAATAGGACAGCGAGGCGCTGATCACGGCGCCGCCCAGCACGATGATCCAGATCAGGTAGAGCCAGAGCAGGAAGATGGGGAAGGCGGCAAAGGCGCCGTACACCAGTTTGAAGGTGCCGAACTTCTTGATATACCAGCCGAACAGGGCCTTCATCAGGTCCAGCGCCGCCGTCGCGACGGCGGCCGCGCCAATGGCGTGGTTGCGCGGTACAGGGCAGTTGGGCACCACGCGGTACAGGATGGTCAGCCCTCCGAGCGCGATCAGGAAGGAGCAGCTGTCCAGCAAGGTGGCGATGAGCGTGCCGTGTCCGGCCAGCCAGCCCGTGAGCGTGATGCTGACGCCGATGAGCAAGGGGCCCAGCGTGAGGATGGCCCAGTAGGTGATGGTCTTCACCAGCAAGCTGCGCTGGCGCCGCACGCGCCAGATGCGGTTGAAGGTCTGGTCGATGGTCGCAATCATGGCCACGGCCGTCACGCCCAGCGACAGCATACCCACGGTGGTCAGCTTCACCGCGTTGTCGGTGAACTGGCGCATGTAGACGGTAATGACCTTGCCTGCCGCGTCCGGCACCAGGTTGCTGGCGATGAACTGCTTGAAGTGGCTGGAGAAGTCCTGGAACATCGGAAAGCCTGAAATCATGGTCAGGGCGATGGTCAGGAAGGGGATAAGCGCCAACAGTGTCGTGAAAGTGAGACTGCCGGCCGCCTCCAGGCAACGGTCGCTACGCAGGCGGCGCAGCACGAACAGCCCGAAGTCGAGCGGCGCTGGCAGGTTGCTGATCAGGTTCTGGCGGTAGTCGGAAAGCGTGGGCATAGGTTTTGGCGTGTGTGCGCTCAGGCACTGGTCAGGCCCTATAATAGCGCACCGATACAAGTCCCCATGATCCATGGCCGATATCCTCGTACTCTTTTACAGCCGTCACGGCGCGACGCGCCAGCTGGCCCAGTTGATCGCGCGCGGCATCGAATCCGTACCCGGTTGCAATGCCCGCCTGCGTACCGTGCCGCCCGTGGCGCCGATCACGGAGGTCGCAGCTCCCCCGGTGCCCGAGTCCGGCGCGCCCTATGTGGAAATCGCCGACCTGCGCGAATGCATCGGCCTGGCGCTGGGCAGCCCCACGCGCTTCGGTAATATGGCCGCGCCGCTCAAGCACTTTATCGACACGACCTCGAACGAATGGCTCGCGGGTACGCTGGCCGGCAAGCCCGCCTGCGTGTTCACCAGCACGGCCAGCCAGCACGGCGGCAACGAGACCACGCTCTTGAGCATGATGCTGCCGCTCTTGCACCACGGCATGACCATCGTCGGCCTGCCCTATACGGAACCGGCGCTGACGGAGACGGCGCAGGGCGGTACGCCCTACGGTGCCAGCCATGTGAGCGGCGGCGACGGCCGCAAGCCCGTGGGCGAACACGAGAAGGTGCTGGCCCTGGTGCTGGGCAAACGCCTGGCCGAGATGGCCCTGCGCCTGGCGAGGCCGCTATGAACGACCTGATACGCTGGAGCCGCAACGGCACTGTCGCCGGCCTCATCGCCCTGTTCGCGCTGTGCCTGGCCTGGGAGGCCTGGCTCGCGCCGCTCAAGCCCGGCTCGCTTTTCTGGATCAAGGCGCTGCCGCTCTTGCTAGCCGTACCCGGTGCCTTGCGCGGGCGCCGCTATACCTATCAATGGCTGGGCATGTTCGTGCTTGCCTGGTTTATCGAAGGGGTGATGCGCGGCTGGGCCGATCACGGCACGGTGCGCTATCTGGCGCTTGTCGAAGTGGCGCTTAGTGTGTGGATTTGCGCCTGTACGGTCGTCTACGCGCGCTTTACGCGCGGCCAGGGGCGATAACCGTGACGACACCGGGGATCACCTTGCGCATTGGCCGGGCGGCCGACGCAGCTGCCGTATCGCAACTGGTGCTGGCGAGCTTCGACGCGGCCGTGGCGAACGACTGGAGCGAGGCTGCGCGTGCGGTGTTTCATACGGAGATGGCGCCCGAACCCATGGCCGAGGCAATCGACGATGCTGCTTTTGCACTGGTAGCTGAGGCGGGCGGTGAGTTGGTCGGCGTGTTGGTGATGGGCACGCCTACGCTAATGACCATGCTCTTCGTGCGCCCCGACCGCCTGCGCACGGGCATAGGCCGCACCCTGTGGAACGAGGCGCAACGGTGGCTGCTTGCGCAGCATGCTGACGCCAGTACCATTGAACTGAACGCCAGCCTGTGCGCAGTACCGTTCTATCGCGCCATGGGCTTCTATCCCATCTCGCCCGCCTACCAGAACGAAGGCGCTTGCGCCGTGCGCATGGCCTGCTGGCTGCCCAGCTTCTACCTGATCCAACACGGCATGGTGCTCCGTTCGGGACAAATCGATGGTTGATCGGCGATGGATTTCCGTGTGGAGCACGGCGCGAGGAGGAGGCATGATGGGCCCTATGGTGACGACGAGCAACACGGCACCACACGGAAAGCCGTGCCGAGCGGGCAACGATTTGTCCCGAGCGGAGCACTAGGATGAGTCCGTTTCCCGTACTGCGCCTGCTCGATGCCGAGCACTACACGCCGGGACCCGTCCTGGCTGAACAGCTGGGCGTCACGCGCGCCAGCATCTCGCTTGCCCTGAAGGAGGCGGACGCGCTCGGCGTCACGGTGCATAGCGTCAAGGGGCAAGGTTATCGCTTGGACCGCGCCATCGCATGGCTGGATGAAGCCAGCGTGGCCCAGGCCATGGGCGAGCAGCGCCGCTATTTCGATCTCAAGCTGTACGACGAGATCGACTCCACCAATACGGCCCTGATGGCTGCTGCTACGACCGGCACCCCATCAGGCCTCGTGTACGCCGCCGAACGCCAGACGGCAGGCCGGGGCCGCCGCGGGCGGCGCTGGCACGGTGAATTGGGCGGCACGCTGATGTTCTCGCTCTTGTGGCGCTTCAACCTGGGCGTAGCCGACCTCTCCGGTCTTAGCTTGGCCGTGGGTCTCGCCGTGGCCCGCGCCGTGGAGCGACTCGGTGTACGCGGTGCGCGGCTGAAGTGGCCGAACGATATCGTCTGCGCGGAGGGCAAGCTAGGCGGCATCTTGATCGAGCTGTCGGGTGATGCGCTGGGGCCGTCGGCCGTGGTCATTGGCATAGGTTTGAACCTGCATCTGCCGGAAACAGCGCGCCAATCGCTCGACCAGGCCGCCTACGACTTGCAGTCCCTCGGCTACGCGGGTGATCGCAACGCGCTGCTGGCAGCGATACTGGCCGAGTTGTCGATCCTGCTACCGGAATTCGAGCAACGCGGTTTCGCCCCGCTCGCATTGGAATGGGAAGCGCGCCACGCCATGCAGGATGGCCGTGCCTACCTGCACCTGCCCAATGGCGAGGTGGTGGAGGGCATTGCGCGCGGTGCGGCGCCCGATGGAGCCCTGCGCTTTGAGACGCCGGAAGGCGAACGCCGCGTGCATGCCGGCGAAGTCAGCTTGAGGCGCGCACTATGAGTGACTTGGTGCTGTTGCTGGACGCAGGCAATACGCGGCTGAAATGGGCCGTGGCAAGTGCTGCGGGCATGGTCGACCAAGGTGTGGTCGAGTACGCGGATTTGAGTAGCGCGGCTGCGACGTGGCGCCGATATGGCATCGCGCGGGTAGTGGGCTGCAACGTGGCCGGCCCCCAGGTGGCGGCCGATCTTGCTGCGGCATTCGCACCCCTGGTTCCGGAATGGCTGCGTTCGAGCGCGGAACAAGGCGGCCTACGTAGCAGCTACCGTCAGCCGGCGCAATTGGGCTCGGACCGCTGGGCCGCCATGATAGGCGCGCGGGCGCGTTGCGCGGGCGAGCTGATTGTCGTCATGGCCGGCACGGCCATGACGGTAGATGCGGTGACGGCCGAGGGCGCATTCCTGGGCGGCGTGATTGTGCCTGGCTTCCGCCTGATGCGGCAGGCGCTGGCCCAAGGTACGGCTGAGCTGGGCCTGCCCGATGGCGAGGTGGTGGCCTTCCCAGCGTCGACGGGCGAGGCCATCGTCAACGGCGCGCTGGCGGCACTCGCTGGCGCCATCGAAGAGATGCGCCGTCGGCTCGAATCTGCGCAAGGTCGACCGGCGACCGTGCTTATTTCGGGTGGCGATGCCGCAACGATCGCCCCCTTGCTGCAGGCGCGCTTGGCGGAACGCCTGATTCCTGTCGATAATCTGGTGCTGGACGGGCTGTACCAGCTCGCCTTCCCGACAACCGCCGGCCCGGAAATCCTTACATGAAGTGGCTGTTCGCCCTCCTGCTCGTCGCCAATCTCGCCTTCTGGGGCTATACCCGGCTCGAAGTCCCACCCAAGCCGGTGGACTGGAAGGCGCGCCAGATCAACGCCGACAAGCTGACCGTGCTGCCCATCGAACAACCCAAGCCAGCCGTGGCCATGGCAGATAAGCCGGCCGAGCCTGCTGTGGACAGCAAACCTGCAACTGAAGACGCCGATGGCATGAAATCGGACAGCAAGGACGCGGGTAAGGCGGAGGCCAAACCCGATGCCAAGACCGATAACAAGCATGATGACAAGGCAGCGAAGGAAGCGAAGAACGACAAGCCCGCGCTCACCTGCTACCTGTGGCATGGCGTGCTGCCCGACGACATGCCGAACGTACGCAAGAAGATCGCCGCGCTGGGCCTGGGCGGCGACGTAAAGGTGCAGACACCGGAAAACGAAGGCAAGGTGCGCTACTGGGTGTACATCCCGCCGCGCGCCAACGCGGCCGACGCGCAGAAGAAGGCCGACGAACTCAAGGGCCTGGGCGTAAGCGACTTCTTCGTGGTGAACGACAGCAGCCGCTGGCAATACGCTGTCTCGCTCGGCCTGTTCGCCAGCCGCGATGCCGCCGAACGCCGCCTAGCTGCCGTGAAAGACCTGGGCGTGCGCTCGGCGCAGATGCACGAGCGCAACGACGGCATTGTGGGCGCCACGCTGGCGCTCAAGCATATGCCGAAGAGCGCCAAGGGCGCGCTCACCGCCGCCGCCAACGGCTTCCGTGGGAGTTCGGTAACGGAAGAGGCGTGTGATTGATGGGGTTGCCGGCGTGGCGGCACGCGCCGCCACGCCGGTTCACACCGTCGCTTAGTACGGGTAGTACTTCAGGAAGAAGGCCGTTCCCGCCAGCACCTTGCCGTTGGCATCGAGGCTGGTGAACGTGAAGCCGTTGCCGACGTCTTCTACCAGCAGCTTGTCGTTGGCCATGATGCCGCCAAAATTGGTGTAGTCCTGAGAATTGCGACTGCTGTCTGGCGTTTGCGAGGCGACGCCGACACCGGACGACACCGACCAGCTTGCCTGGAAGTTGTATCCGCCGACGTTTGCGATGAATGCCGAATCCCCGGTGATGGAGATGGCGTAGGGCCCTTGGCTGGTGGCGAGATACTTGCCCGAACCCGACGGCGCGCAATTTGCATTGGTCGACGGCGCCGCAAGACCCGTACCATTGCTGAGCAACAAGCTACGATTACCGTACACCTGCTTGATAGCCAGCGTATTGCCTGACTGCGGCGAGCCGACAATTTCCACGATATCGCCATAGTCAAATGGGATGCCGTTTCCGCTTGTATCCGTACCCGTCACGTATCCGTAGCCCTTGGTCGGATCGAAATTGGGAATCGTATGGCCGTTCAGGTAGGGATTTGCTGCTTGCGTGGCCGTGCGGGCCCAGGCGACGACGAAGGAATTATTGTAGTAGTAGGGAAAGGCTGCGGCCGGCGATTTGAGCGCGCTGTTTTCGAGCCCTTCCGGCGTGATATCCGTAATTGCGCCAAACTCGGCGCCATTCGTCACGCGGCTGGTAGCGAAAATGCTGGTCGTCCCGCTGTAAGAGTTGTTCAGCGGGTAGGACTGGCGCGCGCAGGACGCAGCGGCAACTGCCTGCAGCGTATTGGGCTGGTACACGAAGCCAAGTACCGACGGCGACCATTTGAATTGCAGCGAGTAGTTGCCGTAGCCGGGCACGTAGACGTTGTTCAACTGCACGGTATCTGGTGCGCTGATCCCTACGGTCGAATTGGTCATGTCGACCGTGATATCCGCGTGTGCAAGGAGCGACAGGAGGGCGCTGCAGACGGCAAATTTGATTTTCATGTAATACCTTTCCTCATGTGATTTGATTTTTTGCCGGTCGAACTGGTGGGTTCGGCCGGTGGATTTCCTGCTTTGCCGCAGGCGCGGAGATGCAAATGGCAATGAAATGAGCTCGCCAAATATTCGATTCGATCATCGTCAATATGATATGCACGTCCAATATGCTTACGGCATAGGCGGCCGCGATTCTAGCCCGCCCCGCACCGGAAGAGAAGCGCGCTGGGTGGTGCAGAGGGCCGCCTGCGTCAATCAGGGCTAAGGCTTGCTGACGGGCACCGCGCTGTCGTCCTTGCCGGTCATGGCTTGTGGCGGTGTGCTGCCCCAGCGATAGACATCCGCACCAATGGCATAGGCCACCGTCTCGTCCTGATCGCGCACAAAGCGGAACTTGTTAACGTAGCGGCCGAGCTCGACCGGCTGCCAGTGTGCGCCGCCGTCCCGCGTCTCGAAGCCGCCCTTGCTGGTACCTACCCAGCCCGTCTGCTCGTCCAGGAAACCTACGCCAAACTCGTTTACGCCGTGGTCGCTTACCAGCGGGAGTTCCGACCAGGTCTCGCCGCCGTCGGTCGTCTTCACCACATAGCGCTGCTTGTTCTCGGTGTTCTCGTCGTAGTTCTGGACGGTGGCGAAGCCGACCTGGCGGCTGGGGAAGTAGCCTTTCCAGGTCATCTCGAACAGGCGTGAGGACTCATAGACCTTCTTCCAGCTCTTGCCGCCGTCGTGCGTGGCCACGATCAGGGCGTGCGAGCGTTCGATATCGGCATCGCTGCCGGCGAATACGATGCCATTCATCTCGTCGAAGAACTTCACGTCGACGATGGCCGCCACCTCGTGGTTCATATCGATATTGGCCCAGGTCTTGCCGCCATCGAGCGAGCGCAGCAGGAAGGCCGGGCCGCCCACGCGGCCTGCGGCGTGCACGATCACGCGGTCGTCGAGCTTGCCGGCATTGATGTAGTGCGTCTTGAGGATGTCGATGGCGCAGATGCCACGTACCTTCTCGCCTGGCAGATTCGCCACCGCCGACCAGTGCTGGCCACCGTCGCTCGTTTCATAGAGCGGTTTCTCGTCGGTGACCCCCGGGAAGTACTCCGTGCCGATATTGCCCGCGAAACCGTGCTGGGCATCGAGCATGCCGACGGCGCGGAAATAGGTGCCTGGCTGGCTGAACACCTTCTGCCAGGAGTCGCCGCCATCATCGCTGCGGAAAATATAGCCCTTGCCGTTGACGTAAAAGCCTACTTTGCGGTCGACGAAGAATACGTCGTCCTGCTTGCCCTTGTAGGGCTCGGTGTCGAGCTTGTGCCAGGTGTGTTGTGGGCTGGCCGGTGTTTGGGTGGATGCGGCGTTATCGGCCGCTTCGGCCCCGACGGACACCGCGAAAAGCATGGCAAGACAGATATAAGAACGCTTCATAAGGGTTTACCCGCATTATTTGAAAGGCGAGCTAGTCTAGGCATGCGCGGCGATTGGCGGCGCGCGATGCGTCGAAGCGTCGTAAATCGTGACGGAGGGTCGATAGGAAGGACGAATGGATAGGGTGGGGCTGAAGGGTTCTGTAGGTCGGAAAAGCGAAGCGCCTTCCGACGCATGGAATGTATGAAATACCGCTGCTGCTTGGATACGATGCTCCATCAATCGAAGCATCTGCTCAGGCTGTTGATGGCCTAATTACGATCCCATGCGTCGGAAGGCGCTTCGCTTTTCCGACCTACGAGCTGCAAGCAATCATTTTCCACGGATGCCGGTACGTACGCAGTTCGGCGTCTCGCACGTGATTTCAGCGCTATTGCCAACCTCCCGGAATCGGAAGTGGCCATGTCCGCAGTGTAGGCAGCGTAACTCAGTAGTGCCCTTCAACGTCCATTCGCCATAGGCTTCGTATGCACGTTCATATTCGGCTGGCGAGAACTTGGGCCGCTTGGAACGAGAAGTCATGGGTCTAGACAATCTGCAATCCTGCTTTGGGCAATCTAAGTCTTGTTTTTCTCAAACATAAGATCCCAAACTCCATGCCCCAGATTGAGCCCCCGCTGCTCAAACTTGGTCAGCGGCCGCCATTCCGGCCGTGGCGCAAAGCCGTCCGCCGTATTCGTCAGGTCCGGATTCGCGCTTAGCACTTCCAGCATCTGGTTCGCATAATCCTCCCAGTCCGTCGCCATATGCACGTATGCGCCGGGCTTCAGGCGGCTCACGATGCGGGCGAGGAATTCCGGCTGCACCAGGCGGCGCTTGTGGTGGCGCTTCTTGGGCCAGGGATCGGGGAAGTAGAGGTGGAAGCCGTCCAGGCTGTTTGGTGCCAGCATATGGTCGACCACTTCGACGGCGTCGTGGCGCAGGATGCGGATATTGCTGATCTGCTTCTCGTCGATCAGCTTGAGCAGGTTGCCCACGCCGGGGCCGTGT
>JAFAKZ010000553.1 GCA_019234745.1 Burkholderiales bacterium | reverse complement strand
ATGAGCGCGCTGCGCGACTGGGGCCACGCCAAGGACTACGTGGAGATGCAGTGGCTGATGCTGCAGCAGGAGCAGCCGGAGGACTTCGTGATCGCCACGGGCGTGCAGTACAGCGTGCGCCAGTTCGTGGAGTTTGCGGCGGCGGAGCTGGGCATCGAGATCGCGTTCCAGGGTGAAGGTGTCGATGAGGTCGGCATCGTCAAGGCGGTGAGCGGCGACAAGGCCAAGTGCAAGGTCGGCGACGTGATCGTCAAGGTGGACCCACGCTACTTCCGGCCCACCGAAGTGGAGACGCTCCTGGGCGACCCGAGCAAGGCCAAGGCCAAGCTGGGCTGGGAGCCCAGGACGACGCTCAAAGAGCTGGTGGCCGAGATGGTCGAGGCGGATTACACCTCGGCCAAGCGCGACAGTCTGGTTAAGCTGGCCGGCTTCCAGGCTTACGACTATCACGAATAACGAAGGCGCAAGGCTGCCATGAAACTATTGGGCAAAAAGATTCTGGTCACCGGCGCCGACGGATTCATCGGCTCCCACCTCGTCGAGCACCTGGTGCGCCAGGGCGCCGACGTGCGCGCCTTCGTCTACTACAACAGCTTCAACAGCTGGGGCTGGCTCGACCAGAGTCCACTGGAGATCCGCCAGTCGCTCGACGTCTTTGCCGGCGATGTTCGAGATCCGCATGGCGTCCGAACGGCCATGCAGGGTTGCGACGTCGTCCTGCACCTGGCGGCGCTGATCGCGATTCCGTATTCGTATCACTCGCCGGATACCTACGTGGACACCAACGTCAAGGGCACGCTGAACGTGGTCCAGGCAGCGCGCGACCTGGGCGTCGAACGCGTGGTACACACTTCGACCAGCGAGGTCTACGGCACGGCGCGTTTCGTTCCGATCACGGAGGAGCACCCGCTGCAGGGCCAGTCGCCCTACTCGGCGAGCAAGATCGGGGCCGACCAGATCGCGCAGAGCTTCTACCTGTCCTTCGAGACGCCGGTGACCACGATCCGGCCGTTCAACACCTATGGGCCGCGCCAGTCGGCGCGTGCGGTGATCCCGACAATCATCACGCAGATCGCCGCCGGCATGGAATCGATCAAGCTGGGCGCCACCCATCCGACGCGCGACTTCAACTTCGTCCATGACACGGTGCGCGGCTTCTGCGCGGTCGCCGAATGCGACGCCGCGCTTGGCAAGGTGATCAACGTCGGCAGCAATTACGAGATCTCGGTCGGCGACACCGCGCGGCTGATCGCTGAGATCATGGGCCGCAAGGTCGAATTCACCAGCGACGAGCAGCGCATGCGCCCCGCCGGCAGCGAGGTCGAGCGCCTCTGGGCGGCCAACCGGCTCGCACGCGAACTGGCTGGCTGGACGCCCGAATACGCCGGACTCGACGGCCTTCGCCGAGGTCTGAAGGAAACAATCAACTGGTTTGCCGAACCGTCGAATCTCGACCGCTACAAGGCGGGCAGCTACAACATCTGACTGCTATGGCATTCGTCGAGTCCATCGTCGATCGCGTCCGTCAAGTGACGGGCGACCAACGCGTTTCGCTGCATGAGCCTTCACTCAAGGGCAACGAACTTGCTTACGTGACTGAGTGCATCCAGACCGGCTGGGTCTCCTCAGTCGGATCTTTCGTGGACCGCTTCGAGTGTGACTTGGCGCGCTACACGGGCGCAGCCCACGCCGTAGTCGTCAGCAACGGAACGTCCGCATTGCAGATCGCGCTCCATCTGTCCGGCGTCCAGCCTGACGACGAAGTGCTGGTGCCTGCACTGTCCTTCGTGGCGACGGCCAATGCCGTGCGACACAACGGTGCCTGGCCCCATTTCGTCGATAGTGAAGCGCGTACCCTGGGCCTGGATCCGCAGGCTCTCGACGCGCATCTGGACTCCATCGGCGAGCGCCGTGGTAATCATCTGTACAACCGTCGCACCGGCCGTCGCATCAGTGCCGTCGTACCGATGCATACCTTCGGCCATCCTGTCGACATGCCCACGCTGAGCGCGGTGGCGGCGCGCCATGGCATCGTGATCGTCGAGGACGCCGCCGAATCGCTCGGCAGCTTCCTGGAAGGCCTGCACACCGGCAATTTCGGCGCGTGCGCGACGCTAAGCTTCAACGGCAACAAGATCGTCACCACCGGCGGAGGCGGCGCCATCGTGACTAACGACGCCGAGCTCGCACGCCGCGCCAAGCACCTCACCACGACCGCGAAGCGGCCACACGCCTGGGCCTTCTTCCACGACGAAGTCGCCTACAACTTCCGGCTCCCGAACCTCAATGCGGCCTTGGGCTGCGCGCAACTCGAGCGCATCGAGGTGTTCATCGAAGCCAAGCGCGAATTGGCCAAGCGCTACGCCGGAGCCTTCGCGGGCTTCGACGGCGCGACGCTGTTCCTCGAGCGGCCCGGCACGCGATCCAACTACTGGCTGCAGACGCTGATCCTTGCCCCAGAGCTCGCCGAGCGCCGCGACGAGATCCTGCAGGCCGCCAACGCCGCCGGTCTCATGACGCGCCCCGTCTGGGAGCTCCTGAATACGCTGCCGATGTATCGCGAGTGCCCCGCAGCGCGGCTGCCGGTGGCGGAGGACCTGGCGCGGCGCATCGTGAACCTCCCGAGCAGCCCGCAATTGGCAGGCGCGGCATGAACCAATCAACCTGACGCACCACGGACCAGGAGCACGTATGGACATCATTCAGCTCAGAGACAAGGCCGGATTCGTTGAGCATCGCGGCAATATCGAAAGTCTGTTCATTGAATGCTTTGGCGATCGCCTCTCTCCGGATGTGTGGGAGTGGGCATATCTCCGAAATCCCAACGGTGCAGGTATCGCCTCGCTGTGCTATGACGGCACGCGGCTCGTCGGGCATTACGCGATGATCCCGGTGCGACTCAGGAGCGACGCTGGTGTCTTCAACGCATATCAGTCAATGACGACCATGGTCTCCGCCGATTATCGGAAAGAAGGCCTGTTCGTCAAGCTGGCAACCGACACCTACACCCAGGCGAAGAGCGTGGATGTCGATTGCGTGCTGGGGTTCCCGAACGCGATGTCGACGCCTGGTTTCCGGAACAAACTGAACTGGATCCTGCCCGAGCCCGACTACGTCGCCGTCCTGGACAGGGCGGAGCTCATGCAGGCCGCGGACCATTTCAAGCGGCGCGAGGGCCAGTGGCATCTTGACCTCGGCGACACAGCCAATCGCGAGTGGCGACTCTCCAAACCTGGCACGAGCTGCGCTTGGGACGACGGCCTGGCTTACAAGCGCTACGAAGACCAACTCGACGTGCTGGCCTTCGACGATCCGGCGCAATTCGAACGGCTACCCCAGGAGCGCGGAATCAGCATTCTGGTCCCCGGTCACGTCTCGGAGCTGCGTCACAAGATGGTTTTCGAGTACCAATTTGGCGGCTTTGGAATCTGTCGCCCGTTTGATCCGAACCTGGTTCAGCGGCAGATGGGCATGTCCGACGTTTTCTGACGCGGTGTCATGAGAAAAATCCTTGCGCTCAGCTCCATCCGGTCGGACTACGACCTGATGAGCGTCCTGTACAAGAAGTTGGCAGCCGACACTCGGACTGATTTCCGGCTTCTTGTCTCCGGCGCGCATCTATCGCCAGCGCATGGACTCTCGGTTCGACATATCGTCTCGGACGGCATCCCGCTGCTGTCGCAAGTGGAGACACTCATCAGCAGCGACTCCAAGGCGGGGCGGCTAAAGACAGCCAGCAACCTGCTGGCTGGCAGCATCGATCTCGTCAAGGACTTCGCGCCGGACGCGATCCTCATTGCAGGCGATCGGGAAGACGTCCTGGTGGGCGCCATGATCGGCGGCTTTCTGGGTATTCCCACCGTTCACTTCTTCGGCGGAGACCATGCCGCCGACGGCCACATCGACAACCCCGTGCGGCACGCCACTTCCAAGCTCGCGTCGCTGCATTTCGTCAGCCATGAAGAACACCGGGAGCGGCTTTTGCGCATCGGTGAAGAGCCGCGCCGGATCCACGTCACCGGCAGCCTCGCGCTGGATAAATTCATGAGCGAGGCCACGATCGACCGGGCAGACGTCGCGCGACGCATCGACGCCCCAAAAAACTCGCTACACCGGCCTTGGGCCGTGTTGATCTTCCATCCCATCTCTGAGGAAGCGGAAGTTGCGCCTGACTACATTCAGTCGGCCTGTCATGTGCTGTGCCAACGCGGCTACCACGTTTTTCTGGGAGCACCGAACACCGATCCCGGCAGCCACCGTCTTGTCGAAACACTAGCCGGCCTCGATCAGGATTCGCGCATTACCTTCTATCGCAACATTGATCGCGGCCTGTTCGTCAATTTGCTGCGGCACAGCGCCGTGATCACCGGAAACTCGTCCGCCGGAATTCTCGAAGCCCCTTCGCTGCAGTTGCCCACCATCAACATCGGCCGCCGGCAGCGTGGCCGCCTGTCGGCACCCAGCGTGATCTTCACTGATGGATCCGAGCGCGAGTTCACGACGGCACTCGACCGCATCGAGCAGCCCAGCTTCGCAGTGGGCTTGCGGACACTGGTCAATCCGTACGGTGACGGGAACAGCACCGCTAAGGTCATCGAGCTGCTCCACTCGCTGGATTTCCCGGCTTATCTCAGCAAGTCAGTCGATCCACTGGCCATACGTCATGACTGAACCCAGAAAGAACATCGTCTTGTGTGCGGCGCCTCACGCCGATGACGAAAGTCTCGGCTGCGCCGGTGCTTTGCTGCGTCATATCACCGCAGGCGATGAGGTGCATTGGCTGCTATTTACAGAAATGCAGGAACGCCAGGGCTTTACACCTGAGCGGATCAACGGACGTGCTGAAGAGATCCGCCGCGTCGCAAACGCCTACGGCTTCACCGCGACACACCAACTCGGCTTCCCCACCACGGAGCTCGACACCGTCCCGCAATCCGCGCTTGTTGGTGCGACTTCGAAGATCGTGACGCAGGTGCAGCCGAACATTCTCTATCTGCCATATCGCCACGACGCGCATTCCGATCACGCATGCGTCTTTGATGCCGTCGCGGCATGCAGCAAAGCGTTCCGCTACCCGTCGGTAAAGCGAGTGCTGGCCTATGAAACGCTGTCTGAGACCGAATTCAGCATGCGTCCGGACGGCACCTGTTTCAAGCCCAATCACTTCGTCAACATCCAGCCGTGGATCGACGCAAAGCTGGCAATTCTCAGGATCTATGCCAGCGAGATGGGCTCTTTCCCGTTTCCGCGCTCCGACCAATGCGTGCTGGCTCAGGCCCATCTTCGCGGAAGTCAGGCAGGCCTGGAAGCGGCGGAGGCCTTCATGTTGCTCAAGGACATCCTGTCATGACCGACCGCACATTCGTCATCGCCGAAGCCGGCGTGAACCACAACGGCTCGCTCGATCTGGCGCGCCGCCTCGTTGACGTGGCCGCCGAGGCCGGCGCCGATGCCGTCAAGTTCCAGACCTTCAAGGCCGAGTTGCTCGTCACGGCGCAAGCCAGCAAGGCGAGCTACCAGGTTGCCAACACCAAACAGGATGGTGGGCAGCTCGAGATGCTGCGGGCGCTTGAGTTGCCGCTCGAAGACCATCACGCCCTGATCGAGCATTGCAAGGCGCGCGACATTCGGTTTATGTCGACGGCATTCGACGCAGCCAGCTTGGCCTTTCTCGGCTCGCTCGGTATGCCGGCCCTCAAGATACCCTCTGGCGACATCACCTGCGCACCGTTGCTGCTCCAGGCGGCGCAACTGCGCCAGCGCGTGCTGGTGTCGAGCGGCATGTCGACCCTGACGGACCTCGAGCGTGCACTTGGCGTGCTCGCCTACGGCCTGCTGCACGATGGCGTTCCGCCGGATCAGGACGCCGTTGATGCCGCTTATTTCAGCCCGGAAGGGCAGGCCGCCCTGCGGCACCACGTCACCCTGCTGCATTGCGTGACGCAATATCCGGCACCGGCTGAGACGGTGAATCTGCGTGCGATGGACTCGATGGCGCAGGCCTTCGGTCTGCCGGTCGGTTATTCCGATCACACTCTGGGCATCGAGGTGTCCGTCGCTGCAGTGGCACGCGGCGCCACTGTGATCGAGAAGCACTTCACGCTGGACCGCAACCTGCCAGGCCCGGACCACCTGGCATCGCTAGAGCCCGGCGAGCTTGCCCACTTGGTCCGCGCCATCCGCAACATCGAAGCTGCGCTCGGATCGGCTCGCAAGCTGCCGGCGGCGGCCGAGCGCCCGAACCGGGCCGTTGGGCGACGCTCGGTTGTTGCCCGGCGCGCGATCGCGCAAGGCCAAATGCTGACGCTGGACCTCCTCGACTGCAAGCGCCCAGGCAATGGCATGTCGCCGATGGACATCTGGTCGCTCGTCGGCCGTCCAGCCTCCCGCGCCTATGCCGCCGACGAACAGATCGAACCATGAGCCTGCCCATCATCGTGGTCGGTGCCGGCGGGCACGCTGCCGTAGTGGTGGATGCCTTGCTTGAGGCAGGAGCCAAGGTACTCGGTTTCACCGATCCAGACTTGCACCTCCACGGCACGCAGCGCATCGGTCTGCCGGTGCTGGGCAGCGATGACGAAGTGCTCGGCCAATTCGCGCCGGATCGCGTCAGTTTGGCGAACGGCCTCGGATTCGTGAACGGGTCCGGTCAACGCTCGCTGCGCGCCGTCGTGCAGCTTCGGCTTGAAGCGCGAGGTTGGCAGTTCGTGTCCGTGATCCACCCGCTCGCTCATGTCTCCAGCCGTGCGAAGCTCGGCGCCTCGTGCCAGATCCTGGCCGGCGCGCATGTACAGGCCGGAGCAAGCGTCGGTACCGGAACGATCGTCAATACCGGCGCGATCGTCGAACACGACTCGATCGTCGGCCACTGGTGTCATCTGGCGACACGCTCTACCCTGTGTGGCCATTGCCGGGTCGGTGACGGCAGCCTGGTCGGCGCCGGCGCAGTACTGCGCCAAGGCGTAGCCATCGGCAAGAACACCGTCGTCGGCGCTGGCGCCGTGCTCGTCCGCGACAGTGCCGGCGAAGAAACCCTCTGCGGCGTGCCGGCACGCCCTCTTGGAACAAAGTGATGAAAAGTTGGCAGGCAGCCCTCGTCGGGCCTGACGTCAGTCTACGTGAGGCGTTGGAGATCATCGACTCCGCTGGAACTCAGCTGGCCATGGTGGTCGACGCGAATCGAAGGCTGCTCGGTACGGTCTCGGACGGCGATGCACGACGCGCCCTCCTCGGCGGACTGAGCATGAACGACAGCGTCTTGCGCGTGATGCACGCGGGCGCAACCACGGTCGCGGACTCGGCGGCGCCTTCGGAAATTCTTTCGACGATGCGGCGCACCGGCAGGCATCAGTTGCCGATCGTCAGTGCTAGCAATGAGGTCGTAGGCCTGGCTCTGATCGCGGACTATTTGACAGCCTCGCGTCGCGAGAACTGGGTGGTCATCATGGCGGGCGGTCTCGGCACCAGGCTCAAGGAACTCACTCGAGAAACTCCGAAGCCCATGCTGAAGATTGGGTCCCGGCCATTGCTCGAGACGATTATCCGCAGCTACGCGGATCAGGGATTTCATCGGTTCTATCTTGCCGTGAACTACAAGGCGGAACAGATCGAAGCGCACTTTGGCAACGGGTCTTCGCTGGGTGTCGAAATTCGCTATCTAAGGGAAGAGCAACGCCTAGGGACAGCTGGAGCTCTCAGCCTGCTGACGGAGCGCCCGACCATGCCTTTTATCGTTACCAACGCGGATCTGCTTACCAAGGAAGATCACGGATCGATGCTTGACCGCCATGTCGAGTCCGGCGCGCAGGCCACGATGGCCGTCAGGCACTACGAGATGCAGGTCCCGTTCGGCGTCGTGAGGTTGCACGAGGGCGCGATCGAGCGAATCGAAGAAAAGCCAATTCAGCGGTTTGTCGTGAGCGCCGGAATCTACGCACTGTCACCCGAGATCGTCGACCTGGTCCCGCAGGGGGAATTTTTCGATATGCCTGCCTTGTTCGAAAAAATGCTGGACAACGGCATGCATACGCGTGCACATCAAATTGACGGCTACTGGCTGGACATCGGCCGGCTGCCCGATTTCGAACGTGCCAACAGCGAATTTCACGATATTTTCAATTGAACGCAATAACGAGGCCTACATGAAAGCAGTCGTCATCGGTTTGGGCTCGATGGGCAAGCGGCGCATTCGCTGCCTTCAGGCGCTTGGTGTCGTCGACATCGTCGGCGTCGATCTCCGGGCAGATCGCCGCGAGGAAGCCGAGCTTCGCTATGGAGTCCGGACGCAGGCCGAACTCACTCCGCTATGGACGGCGTTCCGCCCGGACGTCGCAATCATTTCATTGCCGCCGAAGGCTCACGTAGGCGCGATGCGCGCCTGTGTGTCGCATCGTGTCCCGTTCTTCGTCGAGGCCAGCGTGGTGGACGAAGGCCTGGAGGAAGTCATTGAGATGGTCGAGCATGCCAAGCTCGTTGCAGCACCTTCTACGACGCTGCGATTTCACCCAGCCATCGCCGAGATATCCCGACTTGTCCGCAGCGGCCGGCTGGGAAAGATCTCGAACGTTCTACTGCACTCGGGCCAGTACCTGCCGGATTGGCACAGCTACGAGCCGGTATCGGCCTTTTACGTCAGCGATCCGGCCACGGGCGGCGCCCGCGAGATCGTTCCGTTCGAGATGACCTGGTTTACCGAGCTCTTCGGGTTCCCGCGCCGCGTCGCCGGGCAATACCGAAAGACCATCGACATTGCAGGGGCCGACTATATCGACGACACCTATAACGGACTCCTCGACTACGGATCATTCCTGGCAAACATTACCGTGGACGTGGTTTCGCGGCATGCTACGCGCCGCCTCACGATCAACGGCGACAAGGCTCAGCTTGCCTGGTCATGGGACGCCTCCTGCATCAAGCTCTACGACGGCATGACGGATCAGTGGACCGAGATCGCCTATCAGATGGAAGAGGCGGAGCCTGGATACAACAAGAACATCGGCGAGAACATGTATATCGACGAAATTCGCGCATTCCTGGATGCAGTCGCGGGCAAGGCACCGTTCCCGAACTCCTTGGCGCAAGACCACCGCGTGCTCAAACTCCTGTACGCATTGGAACGCTCCGACAACACCGCCACCTTCCAGGCGCTCTGACCATGAAAATTGGCATTCTTGTCACGGCCCGCATGGGCTCCACGCGTTTGACGAACAAGCACATTCGGAAGATCGGCGACCGGCCCGCGCTTCGCTGGTTGCTCGATCGCATCGGCACCGAATTTCAGGCGGAATTATCCGCCGGTTCAGTTTCGCTTTGGATCGCGACGGGCAACCCGCAGAGCAATTCGACATTCAGCGCCGTTTCGGAAGGATCACCGGCGCAAGTCTTCTTCGGGTCAGACGATAACGTGCCGCTCCGACATCTGCAGGCGGCTAGGGCTCACGATCTGGACGCCCTGCTATCGGTCGATGGCGACGATATCTTCTGCGCGCCGGAGGCAATGCGAGCAGTTCACGATGCGCTTACGGCTGGAGCCGGGCTCGTTAAGACGGTCGGGCTGCCGCTTGGCATGAACGCCTGGGGCTATTCGACGAAGGTGCTCGACAATGCCATGTCGAATGCCAGCGAAACCGTCCTCGAAACAGGCTGGGGCAGAATTTTCGACGGCACCGAGGCGGCTGAAATTGCGCTCGACTGCCCGGGTGCCGAGCGGGTTCGGGCGACCCTGGATTATCCAGAAGACCTGAGCTTCTTCGACCGCGCCGCGCACGACATCCCCGCATGGGAGCGCTTGCCAACGCCTGATTTCGTACAGGCCATTCTTGACCGCGGACTGCATGAACTCAACGCATCGGTCGCGGAGCGATATTGGGAGAATTTCAATATGGGAATTTCAGCCGAGAAGGACAGAGGCCTGGCATCCACCCAGACTTACAAGGAACGGCTGCACCGCGTCATCCCTGGCGGCGCGCATACGTATTCGCGTGGCGACGACCAATATCCGGTCAACGCGCCGCCAATACTGGAACGTGCCAAAGGTACGACCGTCTGGACCCCTGATGGCCAGAGTTTTCTCGACTACGGCATGGCGCTGCGAGCGGTGTCAATCGGCTATTCAGAGCCTGTCATCAACGACGCAGCCATCCGTGGCATGGAAGCCGGCAACAACCTGACGCGCGCCTCAACGATCGAACTCGAGGCAGCCGAGCGCCTGGTCAACCTGATCGACTCCGTGGACATGGTGAAGTTCACCAAGAACGGCTCGACCGCCACTTCTGCCGCGGTCAAGCTGGCTCGGGCCTACACCGGTCGCGACCTAGTGGCCCGCTGCGCTCAGCATCCGTTCTTCTCCTACGACGACTGGTTCATCGGCAACACCCCGATCACCAAGGGCATTCCGGCCCGCACGATCGAACAGACCAAGTCCTTTGCGTACAACGACATCGGGTCGCTGGAGCGCCTGATTGACGAGCATCCGGGACAATTCGCCTGCGTGATCCTCGAGCCGGCTTCGACCGAGACTCCCTCGACATTCACCAGCCCGGACGGCGAGGTCATGAATTACCTCCAGCAGGTGGAAGCGCTCTGCCGCAGGCATGGCATCGTCTTCATCCTGGACGAGATGATCACCGGCTTCCGCTGGCACATGAAAGGCGCGCAGCACAGCTATAGCATCACGCCGGACCTGTGCACCTTCGGCAAGGCTATGGCCAATGGCTTCTCGGTCGCGGCCGTCGCCGGCCGCCGGGACATCATGGAACTCGGTTCGATCGACAAGCCCGGGCAGGAACGCCTGTTCTTGCTGTCGACCACGCATGGTGCCGAGATGTGCGGACTGGCTGCCTATCTCGCGACGATGGATTTCCTCGAACAGCACGCCGTCATCGACCATCTGTGGAAGTACGGCGCCGACTTGCAGGCCGCAATCAACGCCGCGGCGACACAGGCCGGCATCGAGAAGCACTTCTTCGCCGCCGGGCCTGCGGTCAGCCCGTACTACGCCACCGTGACGAGCGAGGGCGCACCCTGGCTCGAACTGCGAACCCTCTTCGCGCAGGAAATGATCAAGCAGGGCGTACTGATGCCCTGGCTGGCGCTCAGCTACCGGCATGGCGAGGCTGAGTTGGCCAAGACCCGCGAGGCTCTTGCTCATGCCATCGGCGTCTGCGCACGGGGTGTCGCCGAAGGCGTCGACAAGTATCTGATTGGCCCCGCCATCAAGCCCGTGTTCCGCCGCTACAACTGATCCGACCATGACACCAAGCTCCACGAATTCCCTCGGGCCGCTGCTGCAGGGCAAGACCGTAGTACTGGTCGGTGGTGCCGGTCTTCTGGGTAGAGCCTTTGGCAGCGCGCTCGTGCACCACGGCGCCGAACTGGTGATCGCCGATGTCGACGCTGTGCGCTGTCAGGCCGCATGCAATGAGCTCGTAGCCGCCAACTCCGGCGCGCGCGTGATAGCCGAGACAGCCGACATCACGTCCCGCGAATCGCTGGACGCGCTGATCACCCGTGCCCAGGCTCGCTGCGGCAAGATCGATGCCATCGTGAACAACGCCTATCCGCGCAACCGGCAGTACGGTCGCAAGCTGGAGCAGGTCGAGTACGCGGACTTCTGCGAGAACGTCAACCTACACCTGGGCGGCTACTTCCTGAGCACCCAGCGCTTTGCCAACTTTTTTGCACGGCAGGGGTATGGCCACGTCATCAACATCTCGTCAATCTACGGAAACGTGGCCCCACGTTTCGAGATCTACGAAGGAACGTCGATGACGATGCCAGTCGAGTACGCCGCCATCAAATCCGCGGTCCAGCACCTGTCGTTGTATTTCATGCGCTATTACAAGGGCACGGCTCTACGCTTCAACGTCGTGTCACCGGGCGGAATATTCGACCATCAGCCCGAGCCTTTCCTGGAGCGGTACAAGGCTTACGCCCAGAACAAGGGAATGTTGGCGCCGGCCGATGTGGCGGGCGCACTCGTATTCCTCGTTTCTGATCTGTCGTCCTATGTCAACGGCCAGAACATCGTCGTCGACGACGGCTGGTCCCAATGAGTTCAAGCATGCATCAAGTGGTCATCGTCGGTGCCGGGCAACTCGGCCGCCGACATCTACAGGGGCTGGTCAAGTCGCGACAGGCCCTGTCCATTCATATAGTCGACCCCAGCGAAGCCGCGCGCAGTGCCGTCGACGAATTCGTCGGATCGTCCGAGGTGGCACTGCCGCCGATCCAGGTCCACAGCGGCTTCGACGCACTGCCGCGCGAGCTGAGCCTGGCCATTGTCGCCACGACGGCGAACCAGCGCCTCCACGCGGTCGAGCAACTCGCTCGGGCTGCGAACACGCGGCATCTGGTGCTGGAGAAATTCCTTTTCAACAATTCAGACGAATACGAACGTGCGTCACGTCTGTTTGACGAGCACGGCATGATTGCTTGGGTCAACACGCCACGCCGCCACTTCAGCGTCTATCGAGGAATCCGCGAAAACACCCAGCACGATCGACTCCTGCAGTTCACTGTGGACGGCGGCGATTGGGGACTTTGCTGCAATAGCGTGCATTTCGTGGATCTCGCCCAGTTCCTGGCCGGTACCGCCGAGCTGCGTCACCTTAGTTCACACTTCGACGACGAGGTGCTGAAAAGCAAGCGGGACGGCTATGTCGAATTAACGGGTGAGATTCGTGGCGAGATCGGTTCGGCGCAGTTTTGCGTGCGGTCGATCCGCGGATCGACCAAACCAATCACGGTCACGCTGCACTACGAGCAGCAGACTATCTTCGTGGCGGAAGGCTCCGGAACGCTATGGCGCATCGGCCAAGGGCCCGTCGAGGCAACGGCCTTCCGTCTGCCGTACCAGAGCGAAATGACCGGCCTCATCGCCGACCAACTGCTGAGCACTGGCAGCTGCGACCTCACGCCCTATGCCGACTCCGCGGCGGCCCATCTCCCTCTGCTACGCGCATTCGCCCAGCGCGCCGGGCAAACCGACGGCAGCAGCTCGCGCTGCGCCATCACCTGAACAGAAGCCTACCAACATGCTGCTACTCATCGGAAGCGGACCCATGGCGGTCGAATACGCCAAAGTCCTCAAGGCCCAGCAACGGGAGTTCCTGGTCGTCGGCCGCGGCACGGCCAGCGCCGCCGCATTCACCGAGAAGACTGGCGTCGCCGTGGTGCCAGGTGGTCTCGACCGCGCGATCGCGTCGCAAGCGGTGGCCGGCGCGACATCGGCCATTGTGTCCGTGGGCGTCGAAGCGTTGTTCGACACCAGCATGGCCTTGCTCGGGGCCGGCGTGAAGCAGCTGCTGATCGAAAAGCCCGGCGTCCTGCATCCGGAGCAGCTCGCGCCGCTCCGGCTGGCCGCTCAACAAGCCGGTGCTCGGGTCTGCATCGCCTACAACCGACGCTTCCTGGCTTCGGTGCGGCGCGCACGGCAGATCATCGAGGCCGACGGCGGCTTGACCTCGTTCACCTTCGACTTCACCGAGTGGGGCCACGAGATCGTCACGCTCACGAAGGCCCCGGGCGTCAAGGAGCGCTGGCTGCTCGGCAATTCCTCCCACGTCCTGGATCTCGCATTCTTCCTCGGCGGGTCTCCGGCCCAACTCAATGCCGCCCATGCCGGCGCGCTTGACTGGCATCCGGCCGGCGCTGTCTTCGTCGGCAGCGGCCAGACCGCATCCGGCACCCTGTTCTCCTATCACGCCGACTGGAGCGCCCCCGGGCGTTGGGGCCTGGAGTTCTGCACCGCGCTTCACAAGCTCATCCTGCGCCCGATGGAGAAGCTCCAGGTCATGCGCAAGGGCTCCGTGCAAATCGAGGAGGTGGCCGCAGACCCGGAAGACGCACGCCTGGACATCGAATTCAAGCCCGGCCTCTACCGCCAGGTGGAGGCGTTCTTCTCGGCCGAATCGGACGCCCTCTGCACACTGGACGAGCTGGTTGGCAATATGGGGCATTTCTGCACCATCGCCGGCTACTCCAACGCCGGCACGGGCCCGGCCTGATGGAACCGATTGCTTCGCCGCACGCACCTGGCGGTGCTCGGGTGCTGGTCATTGCGGATTCGCTGGCGCTTCCTCGCGGCGACATCGACTATTCGCAAACCTGGCCGGCCATGTTGGCAGCTCGTGTGCCGCAGATCGCGTGGATCAATCGCGCCCAGCGCCTCTCCACCACGGAGCGGCTCAACGACGAGGGCAACAGCGGCGCCGACTGCCTCGATTTCTATCAGCCCCAGCTGGTCATCCTCCAGCTCGGCATCTGCGACTGCGCACCCCGCGTGTTGAGCAGGCGGACCGCCGCCTTCATTCATCGCCTACCGCTCGGCCTAGGTCGCCGCATCCCGATCCAGCTGGAGCGTCTGCGCGGCCGAAAGGCTGGCAACTGCTTTGTTTCCCTTGCGGCTTACGAGGCGAACCTGCGCGCCTATGTCGCGCGCGCCGCGCGCAGCGGGACGAGCGTCGTCGCCATCTCGATCATGCCCGCGACTCGGTTGCTCCGGCAGAAGAATCCCGGCGTCGTTCCACAGATCGCCTCGTACAACGCCGTGCTCGACAGCCTCGCGTCCGAATTCGCCAACTTCGAGGTTGTCCATCCGCTGCAAGCCGGCGCATCGGTCGACGACTTCTTCGTCGACGGCTATCACCTCAACGAGCGCGGCGCAAGGCTGGTGGCGGATCGCCTTGAGCCTTTGGCCGTCGGCACCGCTGCCTCGCACGCGAGGAATGCCTGACTGACGGCGCCACCATGCTCTACGCGCTCGTCAACAACGACTACCAGCTGCACGCCCTTCGCCGTCACGGCATCGAGGCGCTCGGCGGGCCGGATGGCGTTGCGTTAATCCTCGTGCCGCACGCACTCTCGCTGCCGCTAGACGCGCGCGACTTTCACTCGGTCCATCGCTTCGACACGCCGCTAGGCCGCAGTCGAATGCCATTCACCTTGTGGCGCTATGGCGGTCTGGCGCGCGATGTCGCGCGCAGCCTGGCGCCGCGGCCCACCGACACGCTGCTGTTCTTCACCGAAACGGAATGGCTCAATCAGATTGTTGTCCAGCATTTCCATCGCGGTGGCGCTCGCGTGGTGATGCTGGAGGATGGCGGGTTCGCCACCTACATCCCGATGGCCGTGCGGGAGAGCGAGCCGCTGAGCCTGCGTGAACGCTGCGTCCAGGCAGCCTATCGCCTGCTGCCTGCATTGCGACGCAGCCGCCTTTTCAAGGTCAACGGTCAGGCGTTCCCGCGCCTTCCCGACGATTCGATTGACGCGATCGGTCTGTACCAGGACGTCGGCTTGCAACGCCAGGTCGATGTCTGTCGTGTGCTGAAGCCGTCCCGCAAGATCTGCGAGCTTCGCCAGGGCTCCGTGATCTTCCTGAACGAACGGATGTACGACCACTACCAGGACGCGGAGCATTACCTTGCCGGCCTGCGTCGGCTCATGGCCCCGCTGGTCCAGGGCTTCGAGAAGGTGTATTTCAAGTATCACCCGCGCGAGCCCGACGAGTGGAAGCACCGCATCGGGACGCTGCTGGCGGGTGAATTCCCATCGATCGAGCTGATCGATCGCGCAGGGACCGTTGAAAACATGATTCTCGATTACCGCCCCGAAGTACTCGCCTCGTACTTCTCGGCCGGGCTCCTGAGCATTGAATACCAGGGCATCGAGCCGCTCTATCTCTACCATCTGCTCGACGACCTGAAGGACCAGCCCGTTTTCATGATCGCGACTCGCATTCTTGGGTCCTGGGGCTATCGCTTCGTTCGATCGGGCGACGAGATCAAGACCGGCTATCGCAGCGGCATCACCTCCGACCACCCGGGCACCTGCACCCCACTTCGCCAGTTCCTCCAGTCGTCAGAACCTGCGACCTTGGCGGCGTCGCACTCTTCCTCATATTGAATCGATCATGGACTCCAAGACCATCGCCGTCGTCGGCCTGGGATATGTCGGCCTTCCGCTGGTTGTCGAATTCGGCAAGCTAGGCCCAACCATCGGCTTCGACATCGCGCGCGACAAGGTCGAGAAATGCCGCGAGGGCACCGACCCGTCGCGCGAGCTGAGTGACGATCAAGTCCGCGCGGCCAGTCTGGCCACCTACACGTACGACCCGGCGGAACTCGGTGCAGCCGACGTCATCATCGTCGCCGTTCCGACACCGGTCGACGAAGCGCACGTGCCTGATTTCAGTCCCTTGATTGGTGCGTCCACGAGCGTCGGCCGGCACATGAAGCGCGGCACGGTCGTCGTCTACGAATCGACCGTCTATCCGGGCGCCACCGAGGAGGTTTGCATTCCCGTGCTCGAGCGGGAGTCCGGCCTGAAATGGAAGCAGGACTTCTTTGTCGGCTACAGCCCTGAGCGCATCAATCCGGGCGATCGCGAACACACGCTGACTAAGATCGTCAAGATCGTTTCGGGAGACACGCCACAAACGCTCGACATTGTCGCCGAGACTTACGAGCGGATCATCGTTCCCGGCGTTCATCGCGCTGCGAGCATCAAGACGGCCGAGGCCGCCAAGGTCATCGAGAACACCCAGCGCGACCTGAACATCGCACTGATGAACGAACTCGCCGTGATCTTCGACCGGATCAGCCTGGACTCCACCGAAGTGCTCGAGGCCGCCGGGACCAAGTGGAACTTCCTCAAATTCAAGCCGGGTCTTGTCGGTGGCCATTGCATCGGTGTCGATCCCTACTATCTGACGCACAAGGCGGAAATGCTGGGCTATCACCCCCAGGTCATCCTCGCAGGCCGCCGCATCAATGACGGCATGGGCAAGTTCATTGCCGAACAGACCATCAAGCGGATGATTTCTGCCGGGTCCGTCGTCAAAGGTGCCTCGGTGAACGTGCTGGGCCTGACCTTCAAGGAGGACTGCGCCGACCTCCGCAACTCCAAGGTCATCGATGTGATCAGCGAGCTCGCGAGCTATGGAATCAAGGTGCATGTCGCGGATCCGGAAGCCGATCGCGCCGAGGCGGACCGCGAGTACGGCGTCCGACTCACACCCGTGGCGAAACTGCTCGCGGCGAACGCGCTGGTCGTGGCCGTCGCACATCGTTCGTATCGCGACCTGACCGTTGCCGACGTTAGGCGCCTGCTGGCACCCGGCGGCGTTCTCATCGACGTCAAGGCCTGCCTGCCGAGGGAGACCTTCGAGCAAGCCGGGTTCCATGTCTGGCGGCTGTGATGCGGGCCATCCAAGTGAAATATCAAGAATGACTGGCAACGAATCTAGCCGGCCGCTGCGAATCCTGCATCTGGGGAAGTACTTCTATCCGGATTCAGGCGGCATCGAGACCGTGACCAAGGACATTGCCCAGGGCGCCGCCCGCGCCGGCAACGACGTGACCGTGCTCTGCTTCGGGCATGTCGACCGCCCGCTCGAGGAACGGTGCTGCGACGTGCACGTTTTGAGGGTCCCCATCTGGAAGCTAACGGCATCGCAACCCATCGGCTGGCAGTACTTGCGCGAATTCCGGCGCAAGGTGGGCGCTTTCGACATCGTGCACGTCCATGTGCCCAACATGCTGGCGGCCCTGGCGGTGACCGTGACGCGCATTCCGGGGCGAGTCGTCGTCCATTGGCATAGCGATGTGGTTGGCAAGGGATTGCTCGGCAAGCTCATGCGGCCGTTGGAGTGGCTCATGCTGCGCCGTGCCGACGCGATCGTGACCACCTCGTGCCACTATGCCAAGGCGTCGCCGACCCTGAGCGGCTTCGGCGCAAAGCTCCATGTCATCCCGATCGGCATCGCCGACGCAGCGGTCTTCCAGGATGTCGACGACGACACTTCATCGGGTGTGGAAGAGGCGGCGCGCGCCTTGTCCGCCGATCTGCCTGACAACACCCAAATCATCCTGGCGGTCGGACGGCTCGTCGCCTACAAGGGCTTTGACGTCCTGGTGCAGGCGGCTCGCCAGTTGCACTCCGACTGCCGGGTGATCATCGTCGGCGGTGGCGAGCGCCTGCAGGAGTTGGGCTCGCAGGTCCGTGCGCAAGGGCTGTCCGGCCGCGTGATCCTCGCGGGCCGTCTCGACGACGAAAGCCTGCGCTCGCTGTTTCAGCGCGCCGCCGTGTTCTGCCTGCCGTCGGTGTCCCGCGCGGAGGCCTTTGGCGTCGTGTTGCTGGAGGCAATGGCGCATGGACTCCCCATCGTGGCATCCGACATCGCAGGATCGGGCGTTCCCTGGGTCAACCGGCATCTCGAGACGGGCCTGAATGTTCCGGTCGGAGATGCATCGGCATTGGCATCGGCGCTGACACAACTGCTTGCAGACCCGGATCAGCGCCTACAGATGGGGCATCGTGCGCGCCAGCGCTTCGAAACGGAATTCACGGCCGAACTGGCCACGCAGCGCTTCCTCGATCTGTATCGTCGATTGGCAGAATGCGTGCCGGCGGAGCTTGCCACGTGAGCGCTCTCACTAGATCCGCGCGCTTCGGCCTCTGGCCTCGCCTGCGCAATCTGGCAGCGAGAGCCCGCTCGCTGCTCGTCTATCTGTCGTTCTCCTCTGCGTCCAATGCGGTCGGCCTGCTGACGACGCTGTTCATGATTCGCCACGTGATGCCCCAGGAGTTCGGGCGACTCGCCATCACACTGGGGGCGCTAGTGGTCGTCAACCCGGTCATCTCGTTCGGAGCGGACAACCTCATTGCCATCAACAAGACGAAGATGCCGCCGGAAGACTACGAGTCATTCCGGCGCGCCTACAGCAACTTCGCGCTGCTGATCTACGTCGTCGCGCAGGCGTTGACACTGGCCGTCTGGTTAACGACGGGGTGGGGTGACGTGCTCGTGCTGCTCGTGCCGCTCATGGCAATAACGAAATTCTTCGTCAACATGGCCAGCATCGAGTACGTGATGGAACAACGCGCCGTCGCCTACGGGCTGGTTCAGTTCCTTACCACCCTGGTCGCAGCCATAGTAACGATCGTTCTGGTGCTATGGGTGTCACCACGTGCTGAATCGAGAGTGGCGGCGCTGATGCTGGCGGACATTGCCTTGCTGGTCGTTCGATATGGCGCAAAGCCTGCCTTCTTGCTGTCCTGGCGCTTCGAAAGTACGACGTTTGTCCGCATCATGAAGTTCGGTGCCCCGCTGATGTTTTCCATTGCACCCGCCTATTTGATCAACGAGGCAGACAAGGTCGTCGTCGCGCGGACCTTGGACCTCGGGGCTGCCGGCATTTATGGTGCGGCGTGTACTATTGCAGGTTTCATGTTGACCTTCATCATGGCCCTGCTGAACGCGACCGTGCCCAACATCATGGCCGCGCTCAAGGAAGGCCGTGAAACGCCGCCCCGTACGGCGATGCGCTATGCCATGAAGTTCACCGGCCTGACTTTTGCCTTCGCTATCGTCTTCCTGCTCGCCTACACGCTTGCGGCCAAGTACCTCATGCCGGCCCGCTATGCCGCCGCGATCCCTGTGGTGTACGTACTTGTCGGAATGATGCAAATGCGGAGCTTCTACGCCGTTGTTGGCACGATTACCGACTATTTCGGCATGACGACGGAAAAACTCGTCGGCTTTGTTCTCGGTGCGGCATTCAGCCTGGGCAGCATGCTCCTGCTCGTTCCTCGCCTGGGCCTGTTCGGTGCGGCATTCGGCATCGGAATGGGATACGCGGCGCTGGGCGGATGGCTGATGCTGTGCCTGCTTCGTCGACAAAAATCTCTGCACCCATAAGAAACCGATGGCCAAGATACTGCTCCCGCTTCTTGCTGCGCTGCGAGCCGACAACTGGGTTGTCGCGTGGGCTTCGCTGCTCGCGCAACTGCGCGTCCAGCGCTTTCGCTCGCGCGGCATTGAACTGACCTTTGTTCCGCAAGGCGGCTACAAGTTCGACATCGTCGGTGATCTAGCGAAGTTCGAAATTGATCCGACCAGCCACATCAAGTCCGACACCTTCATCGAATGCAGCGGCGGTGTTCGCATCGGCAAGTATTTCCACGCGGGCCGCGGTCTGACGATTTTCTCCACCAACCACAACTACCGGAGCGATCGCAAGATCCCTTACGACGACATCGAAATTCCGGGCCCGGTGGTAATCGGCGATTGCGTCTGGGTCGGTGCCAACGTGTCGATTGTTCCCGGCGTGACCATCGGCGAAGGCGCCGTGGTCGCCATGGGCGCGGTCGTTACGCGTGACGTGCCGGCCGGCGCGGTGATTGCCGGCAATCCGGCACGCGTCGTGGGCCAGCGTGACATGGCCGTCTATCAACAGCTCAAAGCCCAGGGCCAGTTCGGCTGAAAATTGGAGTCCTATGACCATGATTGAAGAAATTCGCTACGACGATACCGTCATGGCGTTAATCCTGCGGCGCGACTTCAAGGCGGCGGGGATCAAGTTCCTCACACCCGATTCCTATTCGCAGCAGCTCGGCTACATGAACCGGCCGCAGGGCTATGTGATCAAGCCGCACGTGCACAATCTCGTCAGCCGCGAGGTTCACTACACGAACGAGGTGCTCTTCATCAAGAGTGGCCGCGTGCGCGTCGACTTCTACGACACCGAGCAGCAGTATCGCGAGAGCCGCGTTCTGGAATGCGGAGACATCATCCTGCTGATCGTCGGCGGCCATGGCTTCGAGATGCTCGAGGCCAGCGAGATCGTGGAGGTCAAGCAAGGCCCCTACGTCGGCGAACACGACAAGATCCGCTTCGAGCCCGTGCCGGCCGGCCAGGTCAAGTTGCCGGGCCACTGAGCGACCAGCTTCCCCATCGACAAGACTCGCAGAAAGACAGCGACATGATCCCCGTGAACCAACCGCTGCTGGACGGCAACGAGAAGCGCTACTTGCTGGAGTGCATCGAGTCCGGCTGGATTTCATCCGAAGGGCCGTTCATCAAGGCCTTCGAGGAGAAGTTCGCAGCCCGCTTCAACCGCAAGCACGCGATCGCCGTTTCCAATGGCACGGCGGCACTGGACGCTGCGATTGAGGCGCTGGGCATTGGCCCTGGCGACGAGGTCATCATGCCCTCGTTCACCATCATTTCCTGCGTGATGCAGATCGTTCGAAATGGTGCCAAGCCGGTGCTGATCGATGCCGATCCGCGCACCTGGAACATGGACGTGAGTGCCATCGAAGCCCGCATCACGCCGCGCACGAAGGCCATCATGGCGGTTCACATCTACGGCCTGCCGGTCGACATGGACCCGCTGCTGGAACTCGCCCGCAATCACGGGCTGAAGGTCCTGGAGGACTCGGCCCAGATGCATGGCCAGACCTACAAGGGCCGTGCCTGCGGTAGCTTGGGCGACATCAGCACCTTCAGCTTCTATCCGAACAAGCACATCACGACCGGTGAAGGCGGCATGATCGTCACGGACAGCGACGAACTGGCCGAGCAATGCCGCAGCCTGCGCAATCTGTGCTTCAAACCGGAGAGCCGCTTCGTTCACGATCGTCTCGGCTGGAATCTGCGCATGACCAGCATGCAGGCCGCGCTGGGGCTCGCGCAACTCGAGCGGCTCGACGAATTCGTCGCACGCAAGCGCCGCATGGGGACGTTGTACCAGGAATTGCTGGGTGATCTGGAAGGCGTGCAACTGCCGTTGGCTTCGACAGACTACGCCATCAGCATTTATTGGGTATTCGGCTTGGTGCTGGACGAGCGCCTGGGCCTGACCGGCGCGGAGGCGATGAAACGCTTGGCCGCCGAAGGCATTGGCAGCCGCCCGTTCTTCTATCCGATGCATCAGCAACCCGTGCTGCACAAGATGGGCGCCATCGCCGATTCGGACCACTGCCCGGTTTCCGAAAGGCTGTACGAGCGCGGCTTCTACATCCCGAGCGGCATGGCTTTGACCGAAGACCAGATCCGCACAGTCGCTGCCACGGTACGCCGCGTCCTGAATCCCTGAATGAAGAAGGCCCAATCCCCCGTCGTTATCGTCGACCTGCGCACTTGGCCATGGACTGGCATTGGCCGGGTCACCCGCGGCATCTTCCAGTGCGCGCGCGAACTCGAAGCCGAGTTCGAGATTCAGTACGTCATTAACGACGACACTGTCGTTCCCGACGGCCTACCGAATCTTGTCCGCTTTCGTTCGCTGCCGTTCGGTCGGGGGGAGCAGATGGAATTCCGCCGGCTGTTCGCCCGGCTGGGCGACCGGCGCATGATCTTGCACTCGCTCAACTTCAATGTGCCGCTGCTTCTGCCGAAGCGGGTGCGCCAGATCGCGCACTTCTACGATGTGCTGATCGACACCGGCGAATTCCGCACGCCACTGCATCGCCTGGCTTACAACGCCTACGTGTGGAGCCTGCGCCGCCATCGCGCAACGATCCTCGCGCAGTCGGACTACACGGCGCAGCAGATCGCGAAACACCATCCGTTTCATGAAGTGATTGTCTGCCCGCACGGCTACCGCAACTACATGGAGCCGCGCGAAGCCGACCTCAAGGCGGCCTACGGCCTGGAGCGGCCGTATTTCCTGTACATCGGCCTGAACAAGCCGCGCAAGAACCTGGACGGATTGTTGGCCGCCTATGGGAGGGCCTTGCAGGCCAATCCAGCGATCGCCTACGACCTGGTTGTCTGCGGTCCGATCTTCGATCGCACGTCCATGGGCTTCGACATCCGCGCGGCGGTCGATGCCGACCCGCTGCTTGCCGGGCGCGTCCATCTGCTGGGCTTCATCCCCGAGGAGCATCTGTACGCGATCTACCGACAGGCCAGCCTATACGTCGTCCCAAGCCATCTGGAGAGCGGCTACAGCTACCCGGCCCTCGAAGCGCTCACGACCGGAACACCGGTCCTGCTCAACAAGGTGGACATGTACAACTACGCTTCCGAAAGCGGCGGCGTGTTCTTTTTCGATGGCAGCCGATCCACCGGCTCGGAGAGCCTGGCCGATGTATTGGCCAAGATGCTCGCCTGTTCGAACATCGACCGGATCGACCCGGCGCAGTGTGATGTGCTCCACCGATTCTCCTGGGAGCGTGTTCGAGACACGATGAAGGCCCTGTACGGACGACCATGACGCCTTATTTTCTCGTCTTCGGCTGGTTCCTCGCCATCTGCCTGGTGCTGGAGACGACAGGCAGCCATCGCAGCCTCACACGTACCGAGCGCTGGCTGCTGCTGCTGCCTCTCGCGGTCTTCTCGATCATGTATGCGGGGCGCATCGGTACCGACGTCGAGAGCTACCGCGAGCTGTTCGACCAGGCCGAGCAATTCCCGCTCGAGCCCGGGTTCTCGATGCTGATGATCGCGGCGAAATGGTTGGGACTGAATTACACCAGTTTCACCCGCGTGCTCGCCGCAGTGCAGATTCTGTTGCTGGGATCAGTCGTGATGCGCTTGCGCGATCCTTTGTTCTTTCTCCTTTTCTACTTCAGTTCCTTCTTCCTCAACTTCCAGTTCAATGCAATCCGCAACTCGCTTGCGCTGCTGGTAGTCGCGGCCATGTACGTTCGTCTTTTGCAGCCCCGTTTCAGCACGCTGTTGGCATCGACCGTCATTCACTATTCATCGCTCATCACGCTCGGACTCCAACGGCTCGCACTGAGCCGGCGCCAGTGGCTGGTGATAGCACTCGTGATCGTGGCGTCCTGCGGAGTCTCGCTGATCTGGCTGCAACCTGACCTACTGGGACCGCAGTTTTCCGAACTATTCGTCTATCGCGGCTATCTGGACCAGGAGTATGAAAGCAAGACCGTCTATCCAGCGCTCCTGTTGAAACTTGCCGTCGTGTGGTTGCTCTACCGCAATGGCGGCAATCGCTTCTACATGGCCGCCTACGCCGTTCTGGTCATCCTTATCCACGCGATCAGCCCTGTGCTGAGTCGCTTGAGCGACCTGGTGCTGTTCCTGACCGCGCTCGACTTCTGTCTGCGCCACCGGCTCGAACGTCGGCGCCTGCTGGCCATCGGGCTGACGCTGACGCTAGTGGCGAGCAGTCTGCTCATCCCATGGAGCGATTGCCAGGAGGGCGGCGGCGAAAACTGGTGCCTGTCCGGTCCCGGCTCCCGCTGAAGCCGCCGCGCGCTCGCAATGTTTGTTGAAATGCCACTGCCGAAGTAATACCGCCCATGATCGATGTCAGCGTCATCATTCCGACCTTCAATCGTCGTCAGGATCTGCCAATCGCACTCGACAGCGTCTTGGGGCAACCCGGCGTCAATGTCGAGTGCATTGTTGTCGATGATCGCTCGAGCGACGGCACAGTCGAATACATCAGGGAAAGGTACAAAAATCATCCGCTGACCGTCATTGAGAAGCCCCGTCGAAGCGGCCCTCAGTCGAGCCGGAATCTCGGTATGAACGCCGCGCAGGGGGAGTTCGTGACCTTCCTGGACTCGGACGACTACTTCGAGCCCGACACCCTCAGGAAACGCGTGCAGCATTGCCGCGACGGGGGGCTCGATGCATTGTTCTCCGGCTATTGCGTGAAGTTCGTCGGTCGTCGATGGGACTTGGTGAAGAACGTGCGCACGGAGGCGAGGAACTGCCCCGCCGACTACGCGGCCGCGCTGCGCGACTTCAAGATCGCGCCGATGATCACCATCATGTATCGGCGCAGCGCGCACGAAAACCTGAAACTCGACGAGAGCCTCGCATCCGGGCATGACGACGACCTAGCGCTGCACCTGATCCGCTCTTGCCGCTTCGCGTTCGACGACATTCCGTCGGCCACCATCATCCAGCATGTGGGCGAACGCGTTGCCACCCCACGGAACCTGATGATCGGCGACGCGCAATTGCTCAAGAAGTACGCCGCCGACATTGCCATGGCCCACGGTGTCCGGTACCTTACTCGCCGCCGTGCGCAGGCGCTGGCCGGACTCTGGAGCGCGGGGCAATTCGATCGATCTGCGTTGCTTGCCCCAGAGCGTCCCGGCGAGGGCTCGCTCGCTGCCGCGTTCGCGCTCGGGGCGGCGTACCTGCCGGGTCGCATGTTGAGGATGCTTCGCAAGCGACTCCTGATGGCCGCAGTTCGTGCGGCGCTCTAAGAATCATGAATACCGTTTCCGAACCCGCCCCGATCCGCCATGTTTTCGTCCTGATTCCCACCCACAATCGGCGCGACATTCTTTGTGCAACCTTGGCCAAGGTGCGAGCACAGCTGCCCGCTGAAGCCGCGCGCCTGATCGTCGTCGACGCAGGATCGAGCGACGGCACCTCAACGGCCGTGACGGCCGCATGCCTGGCTGCGGAAGTCGTCCCGGGCGACGCCAGCATGTGGTGGACGGCGACGGTGAATCACGGCCTCAAGCACATCGCTCGCACCGCCCGCGCCGGCGACGTCGTCATCCTGATGAACGACGACATCGATCTTGACCAGCGGGCCTTGCTGCGCCTGTTGGACGCCGCGTCGCAAGAGCCGAACGCCGTCATCGGTGCCGTCAACGTGGTCCATCGCCCCGGCGATGTGCCGCGGGTCTACTTCTGTGGGGGGCACTATGACCTCGTCACGGCGCGACACAAGGCCAATATCGCGCAAGGCACGGAGTGGCATGCGCCCGCCTCGCGCTTCCTGGACACGGATTTTCTTTACGGGCGCCTGATGATCATCCCGTGGGCCGCCTTCGAGCCGGGCTGCCGATTCGACGAGCAGGCCTTTCCACAGTACTGCGCCGACGAAGACTTTACCTTCGGCGCTAAGCGGCGCGGTTTCCGCGTGTTCGTCGACGGCCATAGCGTTGTCTACGTGAACGAGGAGACCACGGCCCGTTTCAGCATGAGCTTTGCAAAGGTCGGCTGGCGGGGCGTCCGTAAAGCGCTGACGGCATTCAACTCCTGCTACAACTGGCGGCAAGGCTGGGCGTTTGCACGCAGATACGCCCGGTGGCCTCTTCTGTTTTTCGCCTGCCGATACGCTATTATTTTAATCAACGAGAATCTGCGGACTGCACGGCAATGATTGCCAAAAACTGACCACATGTCCCACAAGGTGTAGAGTATGTTTCCAGCATTTGGATATGTCGATTCGGCAATTAAATTAGGCGACTATTGCCGCGCCTGCCTGTTGGACGATGAGAGAACTCACCCTCCCAAAGTCGGCAACAAAACGTGGGAGATTTATAAATGCCTGCGCCTGACTGACGAACTGATCAGAATCTTCGATGAGCTGGATGTGTTCAAGGCAGCCGCCGAGGCAGGGTACCGACTGCGCGAAGAGCCGCACCTGATCCGCTGGACCTATACTGGATCCAATAGAGGCGCTGCTGATCACTATCATCATGACGGCCACTTTGGCAAAGGTGGGCAGGTCAGCCTGATGCTTTTGCTCGAAGAAAATGTTGGGAAAACTCATATGCGAATTATTCCAAATTCGCGAAAGAGTTTTGGTCGCAAAGTCTATGACGCCCTTTGGAAAATTCCATTCAAAGGGCGAGGTCGGCTTTTCAGACTCAACGACTGGTTTATTGAAAAATTCAACAAACCGATCAAACTAGAAGGCCCGAAGGATCGTTTGTATTTTTTCAATGCGGGCGATAACTTGCACAAGGCATTCCCGGTATCAGGTACCACGCGTACAATTTTCCACCTGAATCTGACTCTCTTTGAGAGCAGGCTATCAGCGCAGGACCTTAGTTTTTGCGATCGAACCAATCATTCGATGCATTGGGCTCAATTACTGAGCCTCTCGCCAAATAAAGCTTGAGGCGGGCCGGCCAATCTTTG
The DNA here is from genome assembly GCA_019234745.1 of Burkholderiales bacterium. GTDB lineage: Bacteria > Pseudomonadota > Gammaproteobacteria > Burkholderiales > Chitinimonadaceae > JAFAKZ01. Next base: position 2,738 of record JAFAKZ010000553.1, on the reverse strand, counting down.
GCTTTCGTCGAGCAGATCGGCTCGGCTACTCGGCAGGCGCAACTCGATTTTCGGCAATTCCCTGCGACTTGCGATCAGTTCCGCTACCCGCCATTGGAATGGCGTATCCACCTCGATGGACTCTTCTTCGTCGTGGGCAAGGTAGGGGATGGTATTTTCGGTAATGAGCTGGCCGCCCTGCCGCACTTGTTCAGCCGAGAACACATAGATCAGGCCGTTCAGCGTCACGGCCGGACTAAGGTCTTGAGACCGGGTCCGCAGCGCATCCCAGCCGAGCATCGGAATCATGTTGTCGTTCTCGATGAAGAACGACCACGCAGGATGCCCATGGGCCATTGGCATGACACTCACGACCGGATGGCGTTCAGCGCTCGATTGCTCAAGGAATCTGCGCACTGCACCTTTGATCGTGCCGATCGTTCTAAATGGACTGGTCGGCTGAAGCAACACGACAATGTCGAATGCTCCACGATCTCTCTCGTGCGAGAGGAGCGCATGCTGCAGAACCAGCGCTGTCGGTGCAGTGTCGCTAGCCAGCGCCGCGGGGCGCACCCAAGGGGCAGAGACTCCCAATCGATTCGCGATGGCGATTGCTTCAAGGTCGTCCGACGAAACCAGTACATCGTCGAAGACGCAACTCTTAATCGCCGTATCGATCGTCCAAGCAATGAGCGGAACACCCTGCAGCAGCTTGATATTTTTGTGCGGTAGACGCTTGCTATTTCTCCTTGCCGGAACGATAGCAAGAATTTTTACGGATTTTGACAATGATGCTGGAATCATCCGCGCTCTTAACGTCTAAGCAATCTGAACCACCTGCCCCACACGCCAAGCAGCGACCCATAGTCGGACAACGAAAGAGTGATTCTGAGACTCACCACTTATCGAATCCATCCGTCTCGCATTGCAAATCAAAAAATGTGCATTAGCGCGCTGATCGCTGACAGATCATTTTCGGAAGAAATTACAAACCCCCACAGAGAATCATGGCTGCGGCCAACGCACCAGCAGGTTGGCATCCCGGCGCCCAACTCTGCACCGCATTTGCGCCGACCTCGCACTTTTGCACGACAGCTTTCCCACAGCTTGTTTAAATATTTTCGCAGCGTAAAGACATGTGGGGATGCGCTAAGCACCTGCACTCCCGCGCAGGTCATTGGCCGAAAGCCGTTCGGCTGAGGGCTAAGTGCAGCCAGCCCGCTACTGCGGCTCTTCAGTGCCTTTGACTCTGGTATTCGGGGAGCAGACTCGAGAGCGCCGCACGAATGGAGGCATCATGCAGAACCTCGGACGCTTCCAGCGCCTCGCGAATCCACGCAAGCGCTTGGCCTGCAGCGAGCCCGTCGTCGAGACGGGCAATGCGCAAACGATCGAATCGCGTAGGCAGCGTCGAGTCCGAGTCGGCCAACAATTCTTCGTAGAGTTTTTCGCCGGGCCGCATTCCAGTGAACTCGAGTCGGATCTCATCAGCACCACGCCCTGAAAGCCGAATCATGTCCCGAGCCAGATCAACAATCCTCACGGGCTCCCCCATGTCGAGCACGAGTACCTGCCCGGCTTCACCAATCGCGCAGGCCTGCACCACCAACCTCGCCGCCTCCGGAATCGTCATGAAGTAGCGCGTGATGTCCGGATGCGTCACCGTCACCGGCCCGCCCTTCGCGATCTGCTCCTTGAACTTCGGAATCACGCTCCCGCTCGACCCCAGCACATTCCCGAAGCGCACGGCCATGAACTTGGTCACATGCCCCTGCCCCGCCATATGGCTGATGACCAGCTCGGCCGCGCGCTTGCTGGCACCCATGACGTTGGTCGGGTTGACGGCCTTGTCCGTCGAGATCAGCACAAAGCGCTCCACGCCGGACTCCGCCGCTGCCTGGCAAGCGTTGTAGGTGCCAAGCGTGTTGTTGCGCACGCAGGCCCAGGCGTTCTCTTCCTCCATCAGCGGCACATGCTTGTACGCCGCCGCGTGGAAGACGATCTGCGGCTTGTACTTGCCGAACACAAAGCGCAGGTGCTCCAGGTCCTTGACGTCGCCCACCAGCCGCACGAGCGGGATGTGCGGGAACTTCTCGCTGAGTTCCTGCTCGATGGTATAGAGCGCGAACTCCGAGAGTTCGTAAAGCACGATCTTCTGCGGACCATAGCGCGCGACCTGGCGGCACAGCTCGCTGCCGATGCTGCCGCCGGCGCCAGTAATCAGCACGACCTTGCCCGACAGGCATTCGCTGATGCCGCCTTCGTCCAGCTGCACCGGCTCGCGGCCGAGCAGGTCTTCGGGCTCGATGTCGCGCACCTGGTCGACGCGGCGGCCGGTCAGCAGTTCCTCGCTGCTCGGCACCGTCAACACATGCAGGCCGGTGCGGCCGGCAATGTCGAGCGCGCGGCGGCGTGCCGCGCGATCCGCCGAAGGCATGGCGACGATCAGGTGCGTGATGCCATGCATCTGCGCCATCGCGGGCGCGTCTTCGAGCTTGCCGATCACGGGGATGCCAGCCACGCGCGCGCCGGCCTTCACCATGTCATCGTCCAGCCAGCCCACCACTGTGAAGCCCTGGTGCTGGATGCCCGCCACCGCCAGGCGCCCGGCTTGGCCGGCGCCCATGACGAGCGCGCGGTGCGTTTCCTTGGCCGTGCCGCTGATGCGTCCGCGCATGTGCTCGTAAAGCATGCGGTAGCCCATGCGCATCATGGCCAGGCCGATGACGCAGAACACAGGATGCAGGGCCAGCACCGCG
>JAFAKZ010000403.1 GCA_019234745.1 Burkholderiales bacterium | reverse complement strand
TTCGGCCAACGGCGCCAGGCCAGCCTCGCGGGCGATCTGCGCCTTGGTGCGGCGCTTTGGCTTGTAGGGCAGGTAGAGATCTTCCAGGCGCTGCTTGTTGTCGGCGGTCTGGAGTTCAACTTCCAGTTCTGGCGTGAGCTTGCCCTGTTCGCGTACCGATTCGATCACTGCTGCCCGGCGTTCTTCCAGCTCGCGCAGATAGCGCAGGCGTTCTTCCAGATTACGCAGCTGCGTGTCGTCCAGGCCACCCGTTACTTCCTTACGGTAGCGCGCAATAAATGGGACGGTTGCACCCTCGTCGAGCAGAGCGACTGCGGCTTCGATTTGCGTGGGGCGGACGGCCAGTTCTTCGGCCAGGCGGGCTTGGATGCGTTTGGCGTACATGGGGGTCGATACGTTTGATGCGAAAGGGGGCGATGTATAGCAGAGCGTGAAAAAGCCGTCTATACGGTCGTGGGAAGCTCGGCCGACAAGGCGAGTTCAACGTGAAATCGTGATAACGCGGCGGGCCATTCCTCACTCATGAACCAGGCGTATTCCGCGGCGCGCGCGGGGCCGATCACGTCGCCCGCCTCTGCTGCCTTGGCGGGGTGGCACATGATGAGGCCCGCATGCGAGCTAGCAAGCGAAGCCAGCCAGCCCTGCATCAGCGTCCCGAACGGGGCGTCCGGCGTCAGCCCGTAGATGCCGGCGAAGGCGTCATTGCTGGGCCATTGACGCCACACGAGATCATCGGCGAAGCGCTGCCCGCCCATCGCCATGATCACGCCGAGCTTGAATGGCCGTGTTCCGAGGCGGTCGACAGGCGGTGCGACATTGCGAACCCAGGGCCGCTGCGTAAAACGGGCGTCCAGTTCTTCCATGAGGATGTCGCGAACCACGGGAAATACGTGCACGTGCTGATGGCCGTCGACAAAGGCCGGCGCCTGCGCCATGACGTCGGTGTAGTCGTCCAGCTGATGGCGCAGCGTCGCGCGGATCGCGTCGCGATCGATTCGCCGTAGTGAGGACTTGAGCATCAGCTTGCCCAAAGAGGATGTGGAAATACCGGGGAAGGCTTCCGTCAGGTTGAAATGCAGGCCGGCGCGGTCCGCGTAGCGGGCGTCGCGCAGCCGCATACCCCATTGCCGCCAGCCCAGCGACTGCGTCATGCAGGAGGTCATGCTAAGCCTGCCCTCAGCCAGAAGCGCGAGAATGCCTTCGCTCACCGCTGCGTTTAGGGCAAAATCATCGGCGCACAGCCATACGCGCTTTGTGCCGCCCTGCCCCACCGTCGGGGCCGATTGCTTATTTGTCACCGGAACTTTCCATGTCAGACCGTCGCAGACTCTGGCGCGACATCGCGCTACTGCTGCTCATCCTGCTGCCTTACTTCATTGTGATGCTGTCGGCGCGCCCCTTGAACGTACCCGACGAGGGGCGTTACCCGGAAATCGCGCGCGAAATGCTGGTGAGCGGCGACTTTATCACGCCTCGCGTCAATGGCGCCGTCTTCCTCGACAAGCCAGCGCTCTACTACTGGCTGGAAGCGGCCAGCATGAAGGCGCTGGGCGTAAACCTGACGGCCATCCGCCTGGCCCCGGCGCTGTTTGGCGTCGTCGGCTGCCTGCTGGTGTTCCTTACCGGATATCGCTTCTTCAATCGCCGTACCGCGTGGTTGGCCACGGGCGCGCTGGCGACCTTCCCGCTCTACTTCCTGTCCAGCCAGTATGCCAATCTGGACCTGGAAGTCGCCGTCTGGATCACCGCCGCGCTGGTCGGTTTCCTGTTTGCGCAGGCCGAGCCGCTCGATTCACCGCGGCGGCGCTGGTATTTCATCCTGGCCTATACGGCCGGCGGCTTTGGCGTGCTCACCAAGGGGCTGATCGGCATCGTGCTACCCGCCATCGCCATCTTCACCTGGATGCTGTGGGAACGCCGCTGGCGTGAGCTGCCGCGCTGGGGGCTGGTCTGGCTGCCGGTTGGCGTGCTGGCCGTATGCCTGCCCTGGTATAGCGCCGTGCAGATGCACAATCCGCAGTTTCTGCATTTCTTCTTTATCTATCAGCAGTTCCAGCGCTTTACTGGGGGCGGCTTCAACAATGTGTTCCCGGCGTGGTTCTATCCGGCCGTACTGATGCTGGGCCTGCTGCCGTGGTCCATCTGGCTGCCTTGTGCCCTGCGCGATGGCTGGCAGGCCCAACGCGAGGACCAGGGCGTCCGCAGCTTCCTGATGGCGTGGCCGCTTGCGATCCTGGTTTTCTTCTCGCTGCCGGCGTCGAAGATTGTCAGCTACATCCTGCCCACCGTGCCGCCGCTGGCGCTGCTGATGGGTGCTGCCTTCGACCGTTGGCTGAGCCGCAATCGCCAAGCGCCCATCCTGATGACGCTTACCGCCGTCGTCCCGCTGGCGATTGCCGTCGGATTGCTGGTGTTCGCGGCGCGCGTGCCGCACATCGCAAAGTACACTGCGCACCCGGTGCTACCTATGCTCTTGCGTGGGCTTGCTGTATCTCTGCTTATTGCGGTGGCGGTGCTCGTTGCAAAGCGACGGGATGGCGCTCAAGCAGCCGCATGGAGCCTGGGCATGGCTGGTGCAGCCATCGCGCTATGGCTAGGCCCCCTGGTGCCTTGCTTCGACAAAGAATCGATGCGCGATACGGCCGACGCCTTGCGCCCCATGCTCACGGCCGACGCCGTGGTCGTGACCTACCACAACTATTATCAGGACCTGCCCGTCTACCTCAATCGTCCCGACCATATTCGCGTGGTGGACAACTGGACTGACCCGAACATTGTGAACGTGGATAACTGGCGGCGTGAGTTCTTCTTTGCGCTGCGAGACCAGCCCGAGGCACATGGTTGGCTGCTGGACGACGCGGCTTATGGCGAGTTGCTGCGCGGCAGCCGCCCCGTGTTCACGGTGACCAGCAACGATGAAGCCGTAAAGGTCGCTAGCCGGTTCGGTCAGCGTGTTGTCTGGCACTCGCCGCACTACAGCATTCTGGTCAAGGGCGGCTAGATCAGCGATGGCGGGAAAAGGCCCAATGCCGGCCCGCCAGATAAGACAGTACAGCGACGATGACCAAGATAAAGGCCATGTCTACCTCGGGCGGCAGCGGCAGGTAGTGCTGGCACAGGCTAAGCAGAATGTCGTTCACGCAGAAATTGAACACTGCCACCAGGAAGTAGCGTGGCAAGGCCTTTGAATGCGGTACGTCGCCTGCCTTGAAAGTGAGGTTGCGCTGGCCCAGGTAACTGACGCTGAAAGCGATGAAGAAGGCGCACGGGTTGGCGACCCACACGGGGTTCAGCCCAAGGTGCACGAACAGCGTAAACGTGCACCAATGCACCAATGCCGCCGTCGCGCCAACTAGGATAAAGCTCGGCAGTTGCTTGCGTACCGACATTACTGCTTACCTGCCTCGTCGAAGCCGATACGCTCGGATACCAGGTAATTCGGGCGCTGCTTGACCTCGTTGAACACGCCAGCCAAGTACTCGCCCAGGATACCCACCGACAAGAGCTGAATGCCGCCAAGGAAGATCACGGCAACGACGACCGTCGCCCAACCAGGTACATCCACGCCACGCGCCAGCGTAACGAATACGATCCACGCCGCGTAGGCGAGCGAGATGGCCGAAATCACGAAGCCGACTACGCTCCACACGCGCAAAGGCACGTCGGAAAATGCGATCAGGCCCGTGTGGGCTAGGCGCAGCAGGCCGCGCACACCAAACGACGTCTCCCCTGCCACTCGTTCCTGCACCACGAAGGGCACGGCAATAGAGCGAAAGCCCACCCAGGCGTACAGGCCCTTCATAAAGCGGCCGCGCTCTGGCATGGCGCGCAGTGCGTCGACCACCTTGCGGTCCAGCAAGCGAAAGTCCCCCGCGTCCGGCGGAATATCCACACTCGAAAGCCAGTTGAGCAGGCCATAGAAGGCATTGGCGCCAGTGCGCTTGAAATGCGATTCCGTCACGCGCGATTCACGCACGCCATAGGCCATGTCATAGCCTTCGCGCCAGCGTTCGAGGAAGACGGGAATGGTCTCCAGTGGGTGTTGGAAGTCGGCGTCGATCATCACGGCAACGTCGCCCGAAACGTGGTCCAACCCAGCCGTCAGCGCTGCTTCCTTGCCGAAGTTGCGCGACAGGTTGACGAAGCGCACAGGAATCTCGCCGCCGCACAGCCCGGCGACCACCTCGGCCGTCCTATCGCGACTGCCGTCGTTCACGACGACGATCTCATAGCGCGGCGACAGGGCCTTAAGGGTGTCGGACAAGGCGTGGACGAACTGTGCAATCCCCGCCTCTTCGTTGTAGGCAGGGACGATGCAGGAAATATAGGGCTGCTCAGGGCGCACTGGATGGCTCATGTTCGGCATAAATTGGCGGGCACTATTTTGCCGTCTTCGCGGCCGCTACGTACAGCACTGTTTAGGGCGTTGCCATCTCCAGCGCCTTTTCGATATCGACCGCCACCACACGGCTAACGCCTTGTTCCTGCATGGTAATGCCTACCAGTTGGTCGGCCATCTCCATGGTGATCTTGTTATGGCTGATATAGAGGAACTGCGTGTACTCCGCCATGCGCTTCACCATATCGCAGAAGCGGCTGGTGTTCGCATCGTCCAATGGCGCATCGACCTCGTCCAGCAAGCAGAACGGTGCCGGGTTGAGGCGGAACAGCGCAAACACCAGGCTCAGCGCCGTCAGTGCCTTCTCGCCGCCCGACAGCAAGTGGATGGATGAGTTCTTCTTGCCGGGCGGCTGGGCCATGATCTGGATGCCGGCGTCGAGGATCTCGTCGCC
>JAFAKZ010000255.1 GCA_019234745.1 Burkholderiales bacterium | reverse complement strand
GATGGGCTCGTTGCCGGCTTCGTCCGTTACGGTCACGGGCACCGTTACGTCGCCCTTGTCCAGCGTGCGTACCTGGGAAATCTGCTCGGCCGTGAGCGCGGCGACGGCCTTCATATCGCCCTGCGAGCGCTTCTTATAGTCCACCTTCATGGACTTCAACAGCGGCAGCTTGTCGTCCGGCAGGTTCATGCCCACGGCAAAGCCTGTGGCCGTTTCGGCCAGCAGCGCCATAGCGGCGGCGTGCACGCCCTTGATATGGTTCTGGTTGCGGCTCACGTTGCGGATATGGCAGATCACGCGTTCCGTGCTCACTTCCTCGAAGTCGATGCCCGCCGTGCCAGCGAACTTCACGTATTTACCGAAGGCCTTGGAACGCGCCCACCGGCGCAGCGGGGCCGGCACACGCTCGAATTTGGCGACGATGCGGCTGAAGGCGTTGCTGAATACTTCCATCTTGCTCTCTCTCGGTATGTTCCGTCGTTTACTTACTGCCCGCGCGCACCCAAATCCAGCCGCACCTGCGTCTTGATCGCATCCAGCCATTCCGGCCGGAAGCGTGCCAGCTGCAGGGCGCCCTGCAGCGTGGCGAGCAGGAGCGCCGCCTTGTCCTCGGCGCTACCGGCGAAGCGGAAGTAGCCTTTCTCCGCTCCCTCGCGCAGCACGCTGGCGCACCAGTCGTACAGTTCCTGCATAAAGGCACGCGCCTCGTCCTGCATCTGTTCGGGCAGCGTGGCCCAGTCCACGGCCAGCACACCCGTGGGGCACAGGCGTTCGGCGTCCGCATAGTTGAAGGTGAGCAGCTCGATATAACCCTCCAGCTTCAACCATGGGTCCGCCGTCGTTTCCTGCCACTGCGCGGTGGAGCGCGCAAAGCGCCGCCGGAACCGGGCGATCAGCGCCACGCCCAGGTCCGTCTTGGTCGGGTAGTGGTAGTGGATCGCCGCGTTGCGCATGCCCAGCGGTTCGGCCAGATGCTGGTAGCTGAAGCCGTTAAAGCCGCGCTCCAGCCACAAGGCCTCAGCCAGGTCGAGGATGCGTTTAGCCGTCTCGTTCATGAGGCCCCCACTTTAACCAAGCAAGTGCTTGAATGGCAATCAAAACCTGCATGAATTGATGGTAGACCGTGGCGTAGCGCTTGGCTGGCTAGAGACTCCCTTGGCCGACAAACTATGCGGTCACGCTTCGGCCAGTTTGCGTAGCGTGTCGCGATAGCGCCGGCTCACGGGCACGTATTCGCCGCTTTGCAGCTTGGCGCGTGCATCTCCCGCCTCCAGCGGTTCGATTTCCTGCACGAAATCCAGGTTCACCATATAACTGCGATGCACGCGCACAAAGCGCTTCGGGTCGAGGCGTTCGGCCAGTGCCGTCATGGTGGAGCGTAGCGGGTAATCGTGTCCACGCACGCGCAGGTTCACGTAGTTGCCCCAGGCTTGCACCCATTCGATTTCGGCGGCGGGCAGCAGGAAGTCCTTGCCCAGCTTGCGCACGAGAAAGCGCTCGGGCCGCTCCACCGGCTCGACAGGTGGCCCTTCGTCTGGCGCGTCGAGCAGGCAGGCCTCGCCCTGCCAGCGCAGCATGAAAAGGCGATAGAAGTTCACCGCCAGCAGCAGGCCGAAGTAGCTACGGACATCCTTCACGTATTCATATAGCAACACCCGCCAGCTTGTGCCGAAGTCGTAGACCGTGTGTTGGGCATAGTAGGCCAGCTTGCGCAGGGCGACCATGGCGGCCACGTGCAGCGCGCAGTAGACGACGCTAGCCAGTAGATGCCACTTCAGGTTGCTGCGCAGGCTCACCAGCCGCAGCGGCCAGCGCCGCTCAAAGGATACGAGCGCAGGCATCAGGGCCAGCAGTACAAGGTTGCTGGACCACTCCCATACGGCGGGTTGCCATGCGGCGATCTGGTCGCTGCCGCGGTTGATGTCGATCAGGACGGTCCAGCTGTTCGCCGTTGCCTGCACAAGGAAGAAAACGACCCAGAACGCCGGTTCGACGACGCGGCGCCAGGGCTGGTAGCGCGCGAGCAGGGTGGCTGAAGTGGTGTCCATGCAGCGAATGATGGCTGAAATCCGTCACTCTATCTCACCGCTCGTCCCTGGCTGGGTGCAATTCGACCCTTTCCCGATCGCCTGTTGCGCCCCCGGCGCTAGCTTGTCGCCTCCATCGCATCAATCGGGAGGACTCATGCAAGGCTCGCCAGACATTCGATCCGTACCATACGCGTCGACGAGGCATCTTGCCTTCCTCGACAACCTCAAGGCGTGGCTGACTTTGCTGGTCGTCATGCATCACGCAGGCCAACCCTATGGTCCAACTGGCGGAGCATGGCCCGTCTCGCACGCGGAGAAGTTTGCCCTGCTGGGACCTTTCTTTCACGTCAATGCGTCTTTCTTCATGGGCCTGTTCTTCCTGATCTCGGCCTATTTCGTCCCGGACAGCTACGAGCGCAAGGGCGCGCGGCGCTTCCTTGCCGAGCGCCTGCTCAGGCTGGGCCTACCTGTGCTTGCCTTCGGCCTGGTCGTGTTTCCACTGCTCAAGCATTTCCGCCGTGGTGACGCGTGGGGAGACTGCTTCCTGCCTTTCGAGTGGGCACATCTCTGGTTTCTTGGCCATTTGCTGGTGTATTCCTTGATCTACGTAGGCTACCGCAGACTCAGTACGGGCCGCGCGCGCCCAGCAAACGATCGGACACTTCCCGGGCATACGGCCATCGCGCTGTATCCCCTTGGTCTGGCTGCCGCGAGCACGCTGGTGCGAAGCGCCTATCCCATCGATACCTGGGTGCGCTTCGTCGTCCCGGCCGAACTGGCCCATCTCCCGCAATACGCCAGCCTGTTTCTGATTGGCGTGATCGCCGGCAGGCGGCGCTGGCTGGAAGGAATCCCGCCCCGCATCGGTCGGATCTGGCTCGGCATCGGCCTATTCGCCATCGCCGCACGTTATGCGGTACTGTCCTACGTACTTTCCGATGAAGGCTGGACGAATGCCTTCGGCTGGAACCTGTGGGAGGCGATGCTGTGCACGGGGCTGTGCATAGGCCTGCCCTATGTCTTTCAGCGCCATGTCGCGAGCACGGGGCCGCTGGCACGCTTTGGCGCACGTCATGCCTTCGCCGTCTACATCATCCACCTGCCCATCCTGGCGTTGATCCAGCTGCAACTGGAGGCGACGACCCTGGGGCCGCTGGTTCTTACCGCGCTCAGCGGCGGTGCCACCGTACTCGTTTGCTACACGCTCGCTGTAACGTGGTCTGCGCTCGCACTCCGCGTTAGCACCGTGTCGCGCGCATCGCGCCCGTTGGTGGGCACGGAGACATGACCGACCGCGTAGCACTGGGCTCGCTCTGTATCCAGTGTCCTAGGCTGGTGCGCCCATAGCCGGAAGCTCACCAGCGTCCACGTACTCGGCTCGAACGCCACGACGCCGCCGACGGCGTCGCGCATGGCGATGTCCTGCTTGAGCCACACCGTCTCTGCTTCGCGCCAGGCCTCCAGCGAGGCCTCGGGCGGGATGGCGACGATTTCGCGCGTGGCATAGCGGGCGGCGCCGGCATCGTTCGGTCGCTGCGCATGCCACACCGACCACACGCTGATGGCCGGCCGACCGAAGCTGGCGACCAGGGCCGCAAAGCCGGGCCCGCCCAGGAAGGCGTTCATGCCCTCGTTGTCCTCCCACAGGTAGAACGGTGCGTAGAGATTGTCTCGGCTGCGACTGTCGCCGCGGTCCGCATACAAGTAGGCCTTGAAGCCGAGCAGGGGGAAGTCGTCCGTGAAATGCCCGCGCTCGGCAATGCGGCGGCGGATGATGTCCATGTCGTAGTCGGCAGGCAGCGTGAAGCTGTATTGCATGGCGATCATGTCGGCGCTCCTTAGGTAGTTGCCTTTTCCAGCATCTGCGCCAGTCCGTTGCCGAATGACCAGTCTTCCCATTGCGAGGTGCTGACTACGACCATCACATCTTCGGGACGAATGCCGGGGGACTTGGCGAGGGTATCGGCCAGGCAGCGATAGAAGGCCTGTTTCATCTCGGCCGTACGCGGGCGGCCCGTCGTGATGGCGATCAGCACGAAGTCGTCGCTGCGCGGCCCTGCCAGGTAGTGGCGGTCGTAGATCAGCTCGTGCGCTTCCAGCTGGTGGATGGCCTGGAAGCGGTCCTTGGGCGGCACGGCGAAGGCGTCGACCATGGCTTGATATACGCCATCGGCGAGGGCGGCGAGGTACTCGCGCGACTTGCCTTTGCGGAGCGTGATGCGGGCGAAGGGCATGGTGATCTCCTGGTGGGCGGTTGACATCACCAAGGTAGCAGTGCAGGATAATCCTGAAAATCAGATAGTTTTTGATCAATTGTTTTGATTTTTGGGATGGTCATATGACTCGCCTGACCTTCGACCTCGATGTACTGCGCAGCTTTACCCTGGGCATCGAGCTAGGCTCTTTCGCCCGCGCGGCCGACAGGCTAGGCCGCTCCACCTCGGCCGTGAGTGCGCAATTGAAAAGGCTGGAAGAGCAGGTAGGTGCACCCGTCGTACGCAAGGCCGGCCGCGGCGTGGTGTTGACGCCCGTCGGCGAGACGGTGCTTGCCTATGCGCGGCGCCTCTTGGAACTGAACGACGAGGCAGCCAGCGCCATCCGTGGTGCGGAGTTGGCCGGCACCGTGCGCATCGGCCTGCAGCAGGACTTCGGCGAGGGCATGCTGGCCGATATCCTGGGTGATTTCGCCCGAGCCCACCCAAACGTACATATCGAGGCGCAAACGACACGCAACAAGGAGCTGCTCGACGGCATCGTCGCTGGTCGCCTGGACCTCGCGCTGGCATGGGGCAAGGGGGAGGCCACGGCGCACAACCGTACGCTGGGCGAGCTGCCCATGCACTGGATCGGCTCGCCCAACACGGCGCTGCATCAGCCGGGCGAAGCCCTGCCGCTGGTGTGCAGCGAGGCCCCCTGCCAGCTTCGAACCGCGGGCTGCGAGGCGCTGGACCGCGCCGGCCTACCCTGGCGCGTCGCCTTCACCAGCCTGGGCCTGGGCAGCATCTGGGCGGCCGTTGGGGCTGGCCTGGGCATAACGGTACGTACACGCGCAGGCCTGCCACCGCATCTGCAAGTGCTCGATGACCTTCCTATCTTGCCCAAGATCGGCCTGGTACTGCACCAGGCGGAATCCGATCCGCCGCCCGTGGTATTGCGCCTGGCCGAGATTGTCGAGGATCGTCTGCGCGAGCGGCTACCCGAGCTCTAGGCCGCAATGGCGGCTCGGCTATCCTGAACGAATATGACGACAGTACGGCCATATTGGCCGCCTAGGAGGTACAGCATGAGCCATTGGATGATCGCATTGATGGGCGGCCTGTTGATTGGGCTGGCGGCCACCCTGCTGCTATGGCTGGATGGCCGCATCGCCGGTATCAGCGGCATCGTGTCCGGGCTCCTGCGGCCCGCGCGGGGCGAGATTGCCTGGCGCGCAGCCTTCCTCTTTGGGTTGATCGCAACAGCGGGGCTATACATGGCCTTGATACCCGGCGCTGACCTGCCGCGCACCGACTTGCCGCGCCCCATTCTGCTGATTGCGGGCCTGCTGGTCGGCTTTGGCACGGCCATGGGCGGTGGCTGTACCAGCGGCCACGGCGTGTGCGGGCTTGGCCGCCTGTCGCGCCGCTCCTTCGTGGCCGTGTTGACCTTCATGGCCACGGCCATCGTGACCACCTACCTCGTCCAACACGTCTGGAGGAGCTGATGAAACGCTATCTGCTTGCCGCGCTGGCTTCGGGTGCGATGTTCGGCCTTGGCCTCGCCATGTCGGGCATGACGGACGCGCGCCGCATACTGGGCTTTCTCGATCTGGCCGGCCGCTTCGACCCCACTGTGCTGTTCGTGCTGGGCGGCAGCGTCGGCACTACCCTGTTGCTGTTCCGCTTCGTGCTGCGTCGCCCGCATCCCCTGTTTGCTGCCGCCTTCCATCTGCCGAAGCAGTCCGCGGTCGACAGTCGCCTGGTGGTGGGTGCCATGCTGTTCGGCGTCGGCTGGGGGCTGGCCGGCTACTGCCCCGGCCCGGCCCTGGCCGGACTGGGTATCGCTTCCGCTGAGGCACTCTGGTTCGTGCCGGCCATGTTGGCCGGCATGCTGCTGTATCGCCTGTTCGATCGACTCCGCTAGCTGCATTCAAGCGCGAGCTGGTACGCATCTTGCTGTTTCCACTGCACATTTCGCCAAGGCCGCCAAACGAGGGCCATTTGCGGCGCCGATTTGCCGGATGCCTGCCCAGGCCGGCAAACGTCGCCGATATCGACAAAGTGTGTGGAGGAAGATGCATGAAAACACTGCTTGCCATGCTGGTCGCGCTTTTCGCATTCGCCATGCCCGTGCGGGCGGCGAGCATTTCCGTCGTCAACGTATCGAACCAAACGCTGCCCTGCGGCCCGAATTCGCTGTTCGCCATACTGGGGCATTGCCAGCGCCACGGTCCCGGCACGCTGGAAGTGTCCATCACCACGGCGCCAGGCGAGTTTCCATTGGCGTGCCAGCAAACCGCCTGCTCCCCGGGCTACGATACCTACATCGTCATCCTCTACCGGGGCGACCGGTTTACTCTGGATGGCCGGAGTAGCCGCATGGTGCCGCTGTCGGGTGATATCAACACCATGGCCCCAACCTACCCGTGGGGGCCGTCGTTCTATGCCCAGCTCACCGGCAAGATTCCATACTTCGATCGCTACGATATTCAGCCCTTCTGGGGTGCGGAAGGCGACGCCCTGCGGGCCATGCCGCTCGATGGCATGGAGATCTATCTCGGCATTTCGCCCATTGGGCAGCACACCTTCAATGCGACGACCTTCCGGCAGATCTGGCCGCTGCGAACGGTAGCCAAGCCGACGACCAATGGCTAGACACTGCCAACACATGGAGCTTATATGACCAAGCCGGCCCTTATCGTCATCGACATCCAGAACGACTATTTTGCTGATGGCGCATACCCGCTGTGGAATGCGGATGTGACACTGGAGAAAGTGGAAGCGGCCATTGGTCGCGCCCGCGCCAAGGGTATACCCGTCGTGCTCGTCCAGCATATCGCGGCCAGCAAGGGCTCCCCGCTGTTCGATGCGGGCACCCGGGGCGTGGAAATCCACCCACGCATCCTTGCCGCCGCTACAGGCGCCCCAATCGTGACCAAGGCCTTTGCCGACAGCTTCCATCAGACGCAACTGGAAGCCACCCTGAGCGAATTGGGTGTGGATGAAATCCTGCTGTGCGGCATGATGACGCAGAACTGCGTGACGCATACGGCGCTGTCGAAGGCGGCCGCCAAGTACGCCGTGAAGGTGCTGCCGGACTGCTGCACGACGGTCGACAAGATGATCCACGGCTTCGCCGTCAGTGCCCTGCGCACCAGCGTGCCGCTGATCGATTCTGCCGAAGTGCTCTAGTCTAAGCGCCGGCGCGGACGGCTACGCGCTGGAACCAGAGCTTTTTCCAGCGCGTGACCTTATCATCGGCCGACAGCGTCTTGGGCGACACGGGCTGACCTTCACCCATGGCCACGTCGCCCTCCAGTGCCCGCACGTTGACCACACCGTATAGCGTGCCGCTGTCTTCATAGGTAATGGCCACCAGCACCCCACAGTTGCCGCACACCAGGCAGTCGGCGATATCGGCGCCTTGACGGTAGCGGCGCAATTGGCCTTCGTCCTTCACCGCTATGCGTAGCGCACCGCCCGGGTCGGCCAGGTAGCCCGCACCGTGCTTGCGGCAGAAGTCGCAGTCGCACAGGCGTGGTCGATAGGCGGTCGGCGCCTGCGTCAGGTCGAGTTCGAAGCGCAGGTTGCCGCAATGGCAAGCGCCGGTGAGTGTCTGCATGGGGTTCTCGCGTGGGCGCATCATCAAGGAAGTGGCGCTACCGTTAGCATGGTCGAATCGTGCCCACGTCGCTGTCATTATTTGCCCGACAGCAAGGGAACAAGGACTGGCGTAGTATGACCAATAACTGATATTGCCGTATACCGCCCTTTGCTGTGTCGACTGGGAGTGTGTAGTGGACGAAGTTGCGCTACTGAAGAGCCAATTGGAGGCGCAATCCGCCCGGATTGCGCGCGATGCACGCATGCTTGAGGGGCAGACTCGCCTCTTGGAAATGATCGCCCGCCCTGCTCCCTTGCGCGACACACTCGCGGAACTGGCGCTAGTGATCGAGTCGCAGTCCGAAGGGTTGTACTGCTCCGTGCTGCTGCTGGACGAGGACGGCGTGCATATCCACCCCGGCGCCGGCCCCAACCTGCCCGAGCAATACATGGCTGCGCTGGACGGCTACGCCATCGGCCCGGAAGTTGGCTCCTGCGGGACAGCCATGTACCGCAAGCAGACCATCATCGTCACGGACGTCGAAACCGACCCGCTGTGGGCGCCGTACAAGCAATTGCTCACGCCGCACGGCTTCCGCGCCTGCTGGTCCTCCCCCATCTGGCTCAACGAAGACGTGGTGCTGGGCACATTCGCCATGTACTACCGCGAGGTGAAGAGCCCGGGTCCGGAGGACATGAAGCTCCTGGGCGTGGGCACGCATATCGCCGGCATCGCCATCGAGCGCCACCGGCGCGAGCATGAGTTGGAGTGCTACCGCGAGCATATGGAAGAGCTGGTGCAA
>JAFAKZ010000131.1 GCA_019234745.1 Burkholderiales bacterium | reverse complement strand
TTGGACGGGATCAGGTTAACGAGATCCTGAGCAGTCGTGGCGCCAGTGCGGGCAATGTCTTCCTTGGTCAGCGTGGTGACGGGAAGCGAAGTTTCCTTCGAAATCTTCTTGATGCTCGAACCCGTGACTTCGATCTTTTCAGTCTTGGCCGGCTGGTCGTCAGCGTGAGCAACTGCAATGCCTGCAAAGCCGATCAGGCCGATTGCGTAGGCAATTTGCTTCATCCTCATTAGAGTGATCTCCCTAACAGTGTATCAATATCGCCCGACCACCCCTTGGTCGGGCAACGGAACGCCGTACGGCGCGTTCCCGCTGGGACTGTGGTCCTAGTTACAGGTACCGTCCAAGTGGAAATTACAGTGATGCTACTGAGTTCCGTGCACGGCAATCAAATGGAAACTGCTTGTTTGCAACAAACCGGGCTCCAGTGTTGGTTTGTAGAGACAAAGAACAAGCCAAAATCGGCCGGCGACAAGGCATACCCGCGAAAACAAAAAAGGGAGCGATCCGCTCCCTTTCCATCCAGACAGTAAGTCACCACATATGGCAACGCTCAATCGGCAGTTCCGCTCCGCCCAGCCAGGTCCAGCAAGGGTTGCAACACTGCCAGCAACTGGGGCAGGTGGGGTAGCACGGCCGCCTCGTCACCCGCAGCCAGCAGAGCCAAGGCCTGCTCCACCGTGAGCGAAGGCACCGGGGTAGGCGCCGGCATGGGGTCGCCCCCGCCGGCCACTGCGTCACGCAGCCGTGCCAAGGCCGTCTGCATCAGCTCGTCGAACACATCGGTGCCATCCGCCCGCGCATTCGCTACGCCGACGCTGGCCGTCACCTTGAGCTGCCTGCGCTTGAAGTTCACGCGTGCCGCTGCAATCGTCTCGCGCAAGCGTTCCACATAGGTGCGGCTGCCCTCTACATCGGCATACAGCACCACGGCAAAACGAGGCCCGTCAAGCCGCGCCAGCGTTTCTTCCTTGCGCAGCCGTCCAGACACGAGCTTGGCCACGAGGCCGATCAACTGGTCCGCCACCTTGTCGCCGATATCGGCCCGCAAGGCGTCGAAATCATCCAGCTCGAACACGACCAGCGTCGTCTCGCCCTGGTAGCGCACCGCATGAGCCAGTGCCTTCTGGCCTTCGATCTGCAAGAGATGCTCAGTGGCCACGCCCGTTTGCGGGTCGGTCGTCGCCTCCTTGGCTTGCGCCTCTTCGCTCACCTTCGCGTCGCGCGCCGCACGAGCCAGCTTCACGGCTGCGCTCACGCGCGCCACCATCTCAGCGCGGTCGGTCGACTTCGTGACGAAATCGTTGGCACCCATATCAACGGCCCGATTCTTTGTCTCAATATCCTCCTCGCCCGAGATGATGATCACGGGGAGATGCTTGATACGCCATTCGGGCGAACGCCTTACACGTTGCAAAAGCCCAAAGCCATCGAGCCGCGGCATGCTCAAGTCGCTCATCAGCACGGCGATTTCCGGATCGCTGGTCAGGCGCTCCCAACCGGCCTCGCCGTCCACCTCTTCAATGATATCGAAACTGCCGGCCAGGTGCTTCTTCACACCGGCACGCACAATGCGCGAGTCGTCGACTACCAGCACGCGGGGCAGGCCGGCGCTTTGCTCTGTGGTCATAAGCGGTCGTACTTCCAGGATCGTTGAGTCAAACTGGAATCTAGCACACGGATGCAGCCAGCTCTATTGCGAAGGCAGCGCGCCGAGTGAATAATGAAATCGGGAGCACCCGTACAACCTGCCACGAGACCAGGGCATGACCGCGCACAGTGTTCATATCTCCGTCTTTCCACTCGGCTCCAGCGAGCCGCCACGGGCGCTGGACGCCATCCGCACAGCCTGGCTGGCGCCAGCCTGGGTATCGAAGCGTGCCATCGACGGTGCCTGGCTGCTGGAAATCGCCATGGAAGCACCCTTGCCGGGCGACGAGGATGCAGCAGCCTTTACCGAACGCATCTCCGTCGCTATCTGGCGCCGCGTGGGCCGCTACGTCAAGGTCGTGGTCGATGTAGCGCAGGACGAATCCGACACCTCGCATCGCCGCGAATTCGGCCGCACCGACTATCTCAAGCTGATGCGGGCAACCTGACTTATCCGACCGTCTCACCCCGCACCTGCAGCATGGCTGCCACCACCGCAGCAGCCACCCCCGCCAGCAAGTGCTTCAAGGTATGCCCGCTGACGAAGCCCAGCACATGGAGAATCCGGCCATCTGCCAGTTCGCAGAGCTTTGCCAGCACATAGAGCAGGATGGCGACGCCAAAGACCTTGCGCTCTGACACAGGGCGCGCAGCGCCCGCCTGCCAGATCGGTATCAATACAAGCGGCGCCACTTGCAGCAGCAGATAGGGGCGCAGGTCGCCACCACCCTGGCCGTTCGTCCACACCCACCAGGCAACGCTCAGCGCCGCCGCAGCAAGCGCCGCCAGGAGCACGGGCATGACGGAACGCGCGCTACACGACAGGGTTTCCGCCCATACCGCCACGAGCAACGCCGCGCATGCGAGCGCAATGGGCAATCGATCCCAGACCAAGCGTGCATCACCAGGCGCCAGGTGATACCAGGTCGACCCCACCGCGGTCAGCA
>JAFAKZ010000075.1 GCA_019234745.1 Burkholderiales bacterium | reverse complement strand
TCTTGAGGCTCGTTCAGCTCGGGGCGAGGGCCTCGGAAGGTCCCGACCAGCATCTGCCGCTTTCGTCCGAAGCCTGGACGTTTCTTGACGACGAATCCAGCATCCGTGAGCGCACGCCGCACCTCTCCCGCCACCGTATAGGTCGCTCGCGTCGCCTCCTTGCCGGCGACACGGGCGAACTGCTTGAACAGGCGGCTGTGCCATAGCTCGGGGTTTTTCGCTGGCGCGAAGCCATCGAGATAGAAGGCGTCGATGCGGGCGGCCAGGTTGCACAGCGAGTCGAAGGCGTCGCCCAGCATCAAGGTCAGCACGACGCGACCTTCGTCTAGCTCAAGCCGGTGCGTGCCGGCAATCAAGGGTGGCCACTGCGCGATCAATTGCTCGCCAAGGGCGGCGATGTCGGGCTGGTCGGCAAACAGGTGTGCGTAGAGTGTCGCGAGGTCTGTGGCGGTGAAAGGGTGTAGCTCGCAGGAAACGAAATGAAGCCGCTTGCTGCGTTGCGCGTCGGCGCGCCATGTGGCCCAGGTGGCCAGAAAGCTTAGCCCCAGTCCAAAGCCCGTCTCGCAGATGGCGAAGGATTGCCGGTCGCGCCAGCGTTCTGGCAGGCCGTTGCCTGCCATGAACACGTCCCGCGCCTGCGCCAACCCGCCGTCCTTCGAGTGGTAGACGTCGTCGAAGGCGGCGGAGTAGGGGACGCCCTCGCCGGTGAAGGCGAGGACGGCGGCGCTAAGGGGGACGGGCAACTTGGTTCTGTGTTACTAGTCGTGCAGGTCCGACGGTGCATTGGATGGGCAAGTATTGATGTCCTTGGCCGTCTGTCCTTCCATCATGTAGCAGGTCTGTGCTCCGTCCTTGATCGTGTACACGTACATGGGCGTTTTCTTCAAGGCTTGCGCCACGAACGTTACGACAACCGCTTGCTCGTTCGCATCGAACTCCACCGACTCTACGCCCGGCGAATGCTGGAAGCTGCGATGCGCGGGGTAGGGGTGGCTGCCATCGTGGTCGGCAACGAGCATGACGAGCGCAGTGCGCCCGTCCAGTTGGCCCGCCTTGATACGCGCCTTGTTCTGATACGCGGCGTATTGCGGAATGGCGATGGCGGCGAGAATGCCGATGACGGCGACCAAGACCGGCACGGAAAGCACGGCGACAACTACCAGCACTGAAGAAGACTTACGCGTTGGGTCTCGGACGACAACGGTATCGGTGATCATATCGTGCAAGGCTTGGCGCTTTTTCGTGAATGGCTGCATCAGGTAGCCAATCAGCAATATGGCGGCGGAAATCCACCGCGCGAAATAGCGCCCGAGGGCGCGCCCTGGAGAAAGTTGGCCGCCATCGGTCGTGGCCACTTGAAGACCAATGGCACGCTTACCCAAGGTTGCTCGCTTAGCCGACGACTCCTGTAGCGTGAAATACGCGACACCAATAGCGATATTGATGAGCTGCCCAAGGCCGGGAGAACGAAATAGGCCAATGAATAGGCCCGCAACGAATAAACCACCTATGCCAACGATGATTCCATCGAGCATGTAGGCCGCGTAGCGCTCCCAAAAGCCGGCGTAGACCATCTCGCCGGCGGCGAAGTTCGTCTCGCGCGTAATACTCTGTGGCGGCGCATAGGGCTGGAAGGAGCCCGCCTGCGCCGTCGATTGTGCGTTGGATTGTTGCGGCGGCAGCTGCCAGCTGCGCATATCCTGCTGCGGCAAAGGCGCTGGCGCGGCAGTGGGCTCCAGAGGGCGCTGAGCAACCGGCGCAAGGTCCAATCCGAAGTCACCGAGATCCGGTGCGGCTTTGGAATGCGCCAAGGAGCGCGCGAGGGCTTCAGGCACGCCTTCTTCCATCAGCGCACCGGCAAGTTCGGCGTCATTGATATATTGCTTGGAGAGCTGCTCGGTACGCTGGGTGGCTGCATGCTCGAACAAGGTATCAGCCGCTGGCGGGCGTTGGCTGAGCTTGAAATTCTCTGACGGTGCCGCGGCGATATATTGATCGTAGCGGCGCTTTTCGGTCGCATCGCTCAACACGAAATAGGCATTGGCCAAACTCTGGAACTGGGCGGTGGCCTTTTCGTCGTGCGCCTGAACCGCGGGGTAGAGCTTGGTCGCGAGTCGCAAGTAGGCCTGGACGATCTGCTCAGTCGTGGCGGACTCGGGAATGCCGAATTTGGCGTAGATCGTGGTGATCGTCGGTGCGGTGGTCAAAGATATCCCCTTGTCGAATTGATGCCACGTCATTCAAAGCCCCGCTTTGCACGGGATCAAAGGGAGATATTAACCGCATTTGGCGCGCTGGCCGCCAAAAGCGAAACGGCCAGCCCTGCAGTGTTGCAGGACTGGCCGTTGCGGTAGGGAGCCTCTGATTAAGTACCCGGGACCGCGTTTGCCCGGATTTTGGCCTGATGCAAGGCGAAAGGAGCGCAGTGTGGCGGGCTACATAAGAGACTTTCAACGCGGCAGCAGGCCAAAATCCGGGCAAACCCTCCGGGCTGGGTCGATTCTTGGGGCAATACTTCGGCACAACTCACTGACCTAACCCGTTAGGCGGCGCTCGTTGTGCCATCGTCTTGCCCCAAGACTCGGCCCAGCG
>JAFAKZ010000112.1 GCA_019234745.1 Burkholderiales bacterium | reverse complement strand
TGCAGCGGCCAAGTGCCCGTCGCTCGACCCGGCGTGGGACGACGCAAACGGCGTGCCCATCTCCGCCTTTATCTTCGGCGGCCGCCGCTCCTCCACTATCCCGCTCGTGTTCGAAGCGGCCGGCTGGGGCGAAGGCGTGTACATGGCTGCCACCATGGGTAGCGAAACGACAGCCGCCGCCATGGGCGCGCAAGGCCAGACGCGCCGCGACCCGTTTGCCATGCTGCCCTTCTGCGGCTACCACATGGGCGACTACTTCAACCATTGGCTCAAGATGGGCGAGCGCGTGGAGCACGCCCCGCATATCTTCTGCGTCAACTGGTTCCGCCTCGACCAAGAAGGCCGTTTCCTGTGGCCGGGCTTTGGCGAGAATATGCGCGTGCTGGAGTGGATCGTTGGCCGCGTGCAGGGCAAGGCCAACGCTTCTGAGACGGTGCTGGGCTGGATGCCGTCCTATGACGACCTGGACTGGACTGGGCTGGATGCTGTCACGCGCGAGCAGTTCGACGCGCTGATGCAGGTCGACATCGACGCCTGGCGCGCCGAGGTTGCTGCGCATGCGGACTGGTTCGCCAAGCTGGCGGATCGACTGCCAAAGACCTTGGATGAGAAGCGTGCCAAGCTGAGCGCTGCACTGGCGGGTTGATCTACCGCTGAGGTGAACAAAGGCCGCGATTGCGGCCTTTGTTTTTTGTGTCGGGCAGCTTCGATCCAATGCTGCTCACAAGCCTAGCGTTACACCAAACATCACACCGGATTCCCGTTTTCGCGGGAATGACACGGATGTCGGGCGCATTGAGCCGCGTAGGTTGGGTTTCGCCGCAGTATTGCGCGCGTGGAAACCGTGGCGTATGCGTCCTCAGCAACACCAGGGGCCGCATAGGCGACCCCTTCTCATTGCCGGAAGCCTAAGGGCTATCGCCATCGACGCTCTGTCGGTGTTCGCTGCATCCTAGCCAAGCCTGCAGCTGCTTGCCGGCCATCAATCCTGTGGCAGATATCGTTCGGCAAGTGCGCTAATGGCGTCGTCGTCGATTGGCTCTTTGGTGGCGAGTGCCCACAAGTCGAACGCCTCTGGCCGCCGGCCGCCAAACACCTTACCAAAACCTGCCTCGTAGAGGCTGTCCGCGAGTACCTTGTAGATAAAGCCGCATTTGTGCGCCATGTAAGTCTTTCCTTGCCCAATATATGACGCATGGCCGTACAGGATGTCCAACGCGCTGATTGGCCCGGCGGGTGAGACATAGAGCGGTTCCATCAAACGGCCCGCGGCGACGTGCTCGGCGACCGTCTGGATGTCAGGGCAAGTGATGACCAGAAATCCGCCAGGCGCCAGGACGCGATGAAACTCCTTGAGTACGGGCAGCACCTGGTGAGGAAACACGTGCTCAATGTTGTGGGCGGAATAGACCGCGTCCATGCTGCCCGTTTCGACTGCATTCATATCCACCATGTCACCAACGATGTCGGGCTTGACGCCCGGATTGATGTCGAACCGCACCTCGTGCCAGCCCTCATCCGCGAACCTGCTCACAGCCAGGTCCTTGATCGTATCTGTACCGCAGCCGATATGTAGTAGCTTTTTCAAACTGAATGCTCCTTTAAATCCGCGCCTGCGACTTGGGCACAAGTCGTCTCATTGGGGATATTGCCGAATTTATTGGCGGATGGAAAGGCGTCGCTGCGAGCAGGAGGTCACCACGGCGCCGCTACCGCAGATCAAGCGCCGACCGCTGGATTAACCAAATGGCACGAGGCGCTCAAACTGCATCTCAAATATTGAACGCCGGCAACTTCTTGGCCACGGCTAGGTTTTTCAGTCGCACATAGTCCGGCAGGCCGTTCTTGAACGGCGGGTAGTCTTCGCCTGCGATCAGGGGCGACAGGTAGCGGCGGCAGGCGTCGGTGATATGGAAGCCATCTTCCGTAATAAAGTCGCGCGGCATGAACTTCTCCACATTGGCGACCTGACTCAGCGGTGCTTCCACGATGTCCCACTGGTAGGGGGCATCGGCCAGGCGGCGGATGGCGGGCATCACGGAATTCTTGCCGGCCACAGCCATTTCAACGGCGGCGCGGCCCAGGGCGTAAGCCTGTTGCACGTCGGTGGCGCTGGCGATATGGCGGGCGGCGCGCTGCAGGTAGTCGGCCACGGCCCAGTGGTACTTGTAGCCGAGCTTGTCCTTCACCAGGCTGGCGATGGTC
>JAFAKZ010000030.1 GCA_019234745.1 Burkholderiales bacterium | reverse complement strand
TCGTAATAGCGATGTTCACTCAACGACCCTACTGGCTCCCCCAGCTCCTTGCGTGGAATGGACGCAAGCAATTGAGTCGCCATAACAAAAGACGCGCCGCCGATCTCAAAAACAGGGTGAAGCCGTCCCATGGATTTTGGGGCCGTTTCTTGAGGGATCAATGGCACCACGATTGTGGTCGCGAGCGACGCAAGCAAATCAGCCTGAACTTCGAGCAGGTAGCCGGTCATACCCGCAAGTCTGTAAAAAGATAGATGCGCCATTAAAACTGGCGGAATCTAGCGAGTGGAAGGCCGTGCTCGGCTACGTAATCATTCCAATCGGAAATCGCAGCGCGATTTTCCTCAAGCCATTGCGCAGCGCGCTTTTCCGCAATTTCGTCAGCCAGTCCGCGGGCAGCGGCGCGAGACAGGTTGATCCCAAGGCGCTTCGCCTCGTCCACAAGCGTGTCCGGCAAAGACAGATTGGTGCTTTTCTTGGCCGCTCCATCGTCAAGCAATGGACGAAATGCTGCGCTCATCGAATGCTCCGGATTGTGCGCAGAATTATGCGCAGTGTATCGCGCATAAGTCAATTAAACGTCGAGATCCTGCACGAACCGCGCGCGTTCCTGGATGAACTGGAAGCGAAGCTCGGGCCGCTTGCCCATCAAATTCTCGACCAGGCGGGCGGTTTCCTTCTTTTCTTCCAGATCTTCCTCGGTATGGCCGTGCGGCACGACCACTCGCAGCAAGGTGCGGCTCTTGGGATCCATGGTGGTTTCCTTGAGCTGATGAGGCGGCATCTCGCCCAGGCCTTTGAATCGGCTGATTTCGACCTTCTTGCCGGCGAAGGGCGCCTTTTTCATCAACTCGTCCTTATGGGCGTCGTCGCGCGCATAGATGCTGTGCTGGCCGGTGGTCAGGCGATAGAGCGGCGGGCAGGCGAGGAACAAATGGCCCTGTTCGATCAGGCCGGGCATCTCCTGATAGAAGAAGGTCATCAGCAGCGAGGCGATGTGCGCGCCGTCGACATCCGCGTCGGTCATGATGATGACCTTCTCGTAGCGCAGCTTGTCCTCGTCGAACGAATCGCGGATGCCGCAGCCCAGCGCCTCGATCAGATCGCGGATCTCCTGGTTGGCGCGCATCTTGTCGATACTTGCCGAGGCGACGTTGAGGATCTTGCCGCGCAGGGGGAGAATGGCCTGGGTCTCGCGGTTGCGGCCCTGTTTGGCCGAGCCGCCCGCCGAATCACCCTCGACCAGGAACAATTCCGAGCCCTGGGCTAGCCCTCGCGAACAATCGGCCAGCTTGCCGGGCAGGCGCAGGCGCTTGGTGGCGCTCTTGCGCGACAATTCCTTGTTCTGCTTGCGGCGCGCGCGGTCCTCGGCGCGCTCGATCATGCGCTCCAGCAGCGCCTTGGCGGCGGTGGGATCGGCGGACAGCCAATGGTCGAAATGATCCTTCACCGCATTCTCGACCAAGCGGGTCGCCTCGGCCGAAGCCAGCTTTTCCTTGGTCTGGCCCTGGAATTGCGGTTCGCGGATGAAGCAGGACAGCAACAGGCAGGCGCCGCCGGTCAGGTCTTCCGCCGAGATGTTGGCGGCCTTGCGGTTATTGACCATCTCGCCATATTGCCGCAGGCCGCGCACCAGCGCCGAGCGCAGGCCGGATTCATGCGTGCCGCCTTCCGGGGTCGGGATGGTGTTGCAGTAGGAATTGCAGAAGCCTTCCTCGCCCTCAGGCCAGGCGACCGCCCATTCCACCGATCCCATATCGTCGGGGAAGTTTCCCTGGCCGGCGAATTTCTGCCCGCCGAAGACCTCGCGATCCTCCAGCATATTGTCGAGAAAATCAGACAAGCCGTTGGGAAACTTTAGAACTTCCTCGACGGGGGTGGTGTCGCCATCCTTGACCATCCCGGGCGCGCAGGACCAGCGGATCTCGACGCCGCGGAACAGATAGGCCTTGGACCGCGCCAGGCGATAGAGCGGCGCGGGCCGCAACTGCGCACGCGGGCCGAAGATTTCGGCGTCGGGATGAAAGATGATGGTGGTGCCGCGGCGGTTCTGAACCGGTCCGACCAATTGCAGCGGTCCGAGCGGCACGCCGCGCGAATAGGTTTGCGTCCAAAGCTGGCGGTCGCGCGCCACTTCGACAGTCAAACGATCGGACAGGGCGTTCACCACCGAGGAGCCGACGCCGTGCAGGCCGCCCGAGACCTTGTAGGCGTCGCCGCCAAATTTGCCGCCCGAATGCAGAGTGGTGAAAATCACTTCGAGCGCCGATTTGTCGGGAAATTTCGGGTGCGGATCGATGGGGATGCCGCGCCCGTTATCCCTGACGATGACGCTGCCATCCTCCTGCAGCTCGAACTCGATCCAGCTGGCATGGCCGGCCACGGCCTCGTCCATCGCATTGTCGAGGATTTCGGCAGCGAGATGATGGAGGGCCTTGTCGTCGGTGCCGCCGATATACATGCCGGGGCGTCGCCGGACGGGCTCCAGCCCCTCGAGGACTTCGATGTCTTTGGCGGAATAGCCGGTCGGCTTGGGGGCGGTCTGCTGGAAGAGATCGTCGGACATGGGGGCATTATAGGGAGGGCTGGCGAAGCCCGGCAAGTGCCGGAATTGGCATGACCAGTTGTGTGGTTGGCGAGGCGAATGGTAAGGTCAATTGAATAATAAATGTCAGGGAAGTGACGGACATGAAGTTTATCGGCGCTTTGACGGCTTTTCTCGTGCTGGGCGGGGGTGCTGCCTCCGCGGCGGACCGCATTTCGCTGCCGCTCGACCAGGGCTGGCGCTTCGCTTATGGCGCGGCGGACGGCGCCGAGGCGGCTTCCTTCGACGATCACGCCTGGACGCAGGTGAGCCTGCCGCACACCTGGAACCATATGGGCGGCACCGCCCAGCGCCAGGCCGATTACAATCACGAGCGCGGCACCGGCTGGTACCGCCTGTCGGTGACGCCGCCGGCCGGGATGGCGGGCAAGCGTCTTTATCTCGAATTCGACGGCGCCAGCATCGTTACCGACGTCTGGGTCAACGGCCAGAAGATCGGCAATCACAAAGGCGCCTTCGGCCGCTTCCGATTCGACGTGACCGACGCGCTGAAGCAGGGCCAGGCCAATCTGATCGCGGTGCGGACCGACAATTCCAGCCCCAACGCGCCGAATTCGCCGACCGCCGAGATTTCCCCGATGTCGGGCGATTTCTTCATGTTCGGCGGGCTCTATCGCAAGGTGTCGCTGATCGCCACCGATCCGGTCCATTTCGACATGCTCGATGATGGCGGACCGGGCGTTTATGCACATACCGCCGCGATCGAGGGCAACAGCGCCACCATCGCGGTGACCGAACGCATCCGCAACGATGCGGCGAAGGCGCAGGAAGTCTCGCTGAAAACCGCCATTCTCGACGCCTCGGGCGCGGAAGTGGCGGCGCAGACCGACAAGATCGCGCTGCAGCCGGGCCAAGCCATCGAGCCGCACGCCACCCTGGCGCTTGACAAGCCGCATCTGTGGGACGGCAAGAAGGACGCGTATCTCTATCAGGTGGCCGTGACGGTCAGTTCGGCCGACGGAACCAGCTTGGACGAGATGCGCCAGCCTTTGGGCGTGCGCACCTACAAGATCGACAAGGACAAGGGCTTCTTCCTCAACGGCAAGCATGTCGAGCTGCATGGCGTCTCGCGCCATCAGGACCGCCCCGGCAAGGGCTGGGCGATCAGCGCCGACGACCAGCGCGAAGACATGGAGATCATGCTCGATCTGGGCATCAACACCCTGCGCCTGGCCCATTACCAGCACGACCAGGCCATCTATGACCTGTCCGACCGGGCCGGCCTGGTGGTGTGGGCCGAGATCCCGGTGGTCGACCGCACATCGCCCAAGGGCACGCCCGACACGCCGCCCGGCTTCACCGCCAATGCCGAGAGCCAGCTGCGCGAGCTGGTGAAACAGAACTTCAATCACCCCTCGGTGTTCGTCTGGTCGATCGGCAACGAGGTCAATCTGCGCGCGCTCAAGCCGGGCGAGGGCGAGCATGCCAAGCCGCTGCTGAACGACCTCAACGCCCTGGCGCACAAGCTGGACCCGTCGCGCCCGACCACCATGGCCGATTGCTGCGAACCCGGCACCGGGGTTGCGAACCAGGAAGCCGAAGTGGTGGCCGGCATCACCGACGTATTCGGCTATAACCGCTATCAGGGCTGGTACTACCAGACCGCCCAGGATCTCGGCCCGGTGCTGGATCATTATCACAAGGAGCATCCCACCGTTCCGCTGTCCGTCAGCGAATACGGCGCCGGCGGCGCGCTATCGCAGCATAGCGACGATTCCCTGGCCGGCGTGGTGTTTCCCAAGGGCCATTTCCATCCCGAGGAATATGAGAGCCGCCTGCATGAGATCTGGTACCGCCAGCTGAAGGCGCGGCCTTATCTGTGGGCGACCTGGGTGTGGAACATGTTCGACTTCGTCAGCGATACCCGCAACGAAGGCGACATGCTGGACACCAACGACAAGGGCCTGGTCTCGTTCGATCGCAAGACCCGCAAGGACGTGTTCTATTACTACCAGGCGCAGTGGAGCGATAAGCCGGTGGTCCATCTCAATGGCCGCCGCTATGTCGACCGCGCTTACGGCGTGACCGATGTCGAGGCTTACAGCAATGCGCCCGCCGTGCGTCTGTCGGTTGCCGGAAAGGATCTCGGCGAGGCGAAGTGCGCCGATCATCTGTGCGTCTGGCACAATGTCGTGCTGGGCCAAGGCGACACCACCCTGACCGCCACCGCGCAATTCGCCGGCAAGCCGGTCGGCGACACCATCACCTGGCACTATGCCGGGCAGCCCGGTGTCTTCAACATCCGCTCCGGCTCTTCGGCGGGCGGAACGATCGGCGGCAAGCGCTATGGCTCGGACGCCTTCGTCAAAGGTGGGGAACATTTCGACCGCCATCCGCAGCCCGATCCGGACAATCCCTATCCGCAGATCCCGGCGGTGGGCGAGGGCGAGCAGGCGGTTCTGTTCGAGACCTACCGCGAGGGCAAATTCACCTATGCGGTGCCGGTGCCGGCCGGCCGCTATCAGGTGACCCTGCGCTTCTTCGACCCGAAG